>NZ_PNCW01000240.1:0-202 GCF_005886985.1 Pseudoalteromonas sp. S3178
TTTTCCCTAAAAGCAACTTCCCCTTCTTGGCGGTCACTTAATAATCTGGCTGTGATATGTTCGGCATCATTTTGGCCATCAACATCAATGAGGCCACCCCAATTATCAACCAATTCTTGCTGTGCGAGCACTCGGCTAAATCCAGTTAACGAAGCGGACATCACCGCGGTAAGTTGCTCGCTATTAACGAGGCTAGCGTTAC
>NZ_PNCW01000241.1:0-441 GCF_005886985.1 Pseudoalteromonas sp. S3178
ATGGCATTTTACGTCACCCAGAAACGGGCGCTGTAGCAGGGTCTCCCTTTCTAAAAGGCATCGTCGTCTTTATCTTTGTTACCTTTGCCATACCCGGTTTTGTGTATGGCCGTGTCGTTGGAACGATGAAAAATGACCGAGATGTTATTGACGCAATGAGTAAGTCAATGAGCTCTATGGGTATGTATATTGTATTAGTGTTCTTTGCAGCACAATTTGTGGCATTTTTCAAATGGACAAACCTCGGTACAATTTTAGCAATCAATGGCGCGGCATTATTGCAAACTCTAAGCTTAACTGGCCCAGAAGTATTTGTGTTGTTTATTCTTATGTGTGCCATGGTTAACTTAACTCTGGGCTCATCGTCAGCACAGTGGGCAGTAACGGCGCCTATCTTTGTTCCGATGCTCATGCTAATTGGTTATGCACCGGAAACAATAC
>NZ_PNCW01000242.1:0-318 GCF_005886985.1 Pseudoalteromonas sp. S3178
TTTTATCCGCTGTATTTACCGTATCTTCTAACATGCGTTACCACTCCTACCATTGCGCCATGCTAATAAGTGGTGACTGTACTACTTCAAGTAAACTTGAGGTCAAGAGTGTGGTTGGGTTTGAAGCTTGATTGGCTTAACTGGATTAGCAGCAAAGCCTTAGATAGTTTTAGCGAATCGAAAGCCAGTAACTTAATGTGCTGAGCAGCAGTGATTGGACCTCCGCCACAGCACTTTTATTATTAGCTCCCTAAAACCTTGTCGCTATGTTATTTATCACATTTTGAAACTGTAATTGTTGTCCAAAAACCTCTATTT
>NZ_PNCW01000243.1:0-479 GCF_005886985.1 Pseudoalteromonas sp. S3178
TGAGGCCGATCAGAATGGTACTGGTAACGTCGCTATTATTACGACCACCGGAAATAACAATAACCAAGTATATAGCCAAGATGGTGAATCTAACGGCGCATTAACCGAAGTTACTGGCGACGATAACGCGATTGACATTCAGCAATCAGGTAGCGGGATCCTTGGGATTAACAACGAAGCCATCAATGTGATTAATGGCGATCAAAATACGATTACAGTATCTCAAGGTTCTGGCGGCCAATGGTTCTACAACCTAAATATGCAAGGTAGCCAAAACGAAGTAACAGCGACACAAACAGGTACGTGGAACGAAGCGACACTTGAGTCAGTACAAGGTGACATGAACCAAATCACCTTAGATCAAGATGGTGTGTACAACCAATATAAAGTAGTTAGTCTACAAGGTAATGAAAACGAAATTGAATCGAGTCAAAGCGGCAACTTCAATGTTATCTCTGTAGAGACTGTGATTGGTGATG
>NZ_PNCW01000244.1:0-447 GCF_005886985.1 Pseudoalteromonas sp. S3178
TAGCACCACAGCGGCTTTTAAAGGTCCAATTTCATTGACCTTTTTAAGGCGAGTAATAATGTCTTCATGGCTGAGCGGCGATTCCGTCTCAGCATGCCAATAGGTTTCTTCTGCGCCTCTAAAGCCGTGACGCATATCGTAGGCATGTAAATTATCAACTAATGCATGCTGAGCAGCCTGTTGCATGTCAGATTCCACACTGGTGTAAACTTTCATGCCAGAGTTATAGGCTTTATCAGTACCGTAGCGTTCGACCATATAGGCGCGAACCATTTCAGAAATGTAAGGTGCATACAGCTCAATCTCAGCACCATGGAATTTAGCTGTGATGGGAGCTTGTGTCGCCTCATCATATTCTGCTCGGGTAATATACTTTTCAGCAAGCATTCGTCCGAGCACAACATTCCGGCGCAATTGCGCGCGCTCTGGGTTACGAATTGGATTTAA
>NZ_PNCW01000245.1:0-403 GCF_005886985.1 Pseudoalteromonas sp. S3178
GACAAGTGTTAATCGGTTTTTCATAAGGAATGAAAGGCGGGATTATATTTTTAGAGAAGGGCTGCCAATGTACGCCAAGATGAATATCTGCCGGCGCAAATTGCTTTAGAAAAGTACGCTTTAAAAAGCCATTACTATGCATGGGTACTTCTGGGCTAAGAAACGCAACTTGATGGCTCATCGCAATGACAGGAACTTTAGCAAGCTTAGCGGCCCATGCACTAACCGGTTCGAAATCATTGAACACTAGATCATATTGGTCTATTTCTAAACGACGTACGTCTTTAACAAACTGCCCGAGCTTAATGTTTTTTATAGTGTCAATCTGACTCACTTGGCCGTTACGCGTACTGAAACTCAGCCCAGTTTTAGTTTGATAATCACCAAAAGATGCCATATCAAA
>NZ_PNCW01000246.1:0-391 GCF_005886985.1 Pseudoalteromonas sp. S3178
AGTGCTTCAGCGGCTTTAATACCTTCCCAAGTCGATGCAATCTTAATCAAGATTTTGTCTTTGCTTACGCCTTGCGCTTCATATAAATTTAATAGCGTTTTTGCTTTTGCGATAGTCGCTTCGGTATCAAAAGATAAACGTGCGTCTACTTCGGTTGAGATATATCCCGGCACAGAGTTTGCGATTTCTTTACCAATCACAACGGCAAAATAGTCACAAGCAAGCGCTAATTGCTTTTCAGCGTCACTTTCATTGGCTTTGGCATAATCCCAAGCTTCTGTTAGATAAGGCTGATAAGCAGGCGTCTCTGCCGCTTTAAGTAAAAGAGAAGGATTAGTTGTTGCATCCTCAGGCTGTAGCTTGCGGATGGCTTCAATGTCACCGGTGTCAG
>NZ_PNCW01000247.1:0-246 GCF_005886985.1 Pseudoalteromonas sp. S3178
CATCCAGTTGCGCTTCGTACCAATATAGTGTTTTCGTCAGCCCCTTATCGGACAGCCCAAGACCCGTCATAATCAATATACGATGACCATCATTACCCTTTATAATTTGTGTAACTATTCCTCCACGGTGCAAGCTTTCTTGATATTGAGAATAAAATGACGTGATCTGGCTTTTGTCTACATACTGAGTATTATTTAGATTATTAACGGCTAGTGTCTGTAACTGAGAAGGTATAACGAGACTTG
>NZ_PNCW01000248.1:0-354 GCF_005886985.1 Pseudoalteromonas sp. S3178
AAAAACGGTTAACTACGACTACGTCACAGCCAGCGCTAAGTGCAGATCTTACCCCTTGATCTGAGTCTTCAAATGCAAGACATTTAGAGGTTGCCACTCCTAGCCGTTTGGCCGCCAATAAAAATGGCTCAGGGTGAGGCTTACCTTGCCCAACATCATCTGCGGTAATTAATATTTCAGGAATAGGTAAACCTGCTGTGGTGAGTCGTGCAACTGCATTGTGACGATTTGCAGAAGTTGCAACGGCCCACTTGCGTTGCTGTGCTTTTATTTCGCTTAAAAACGATTTAGCGCCAGGAATGGCTGTGACGGTATGGGCAAGGTCGGCTTCTGCTTGTTCCAACAGCTCAACTT
>NZ_PNCW01000249.1:0-398 GCF_005886985.1 Pseudoalteromonas sp. S3178
AAGAAAAGAATCGTTTACTGTCACAAGTGAAGTCGAAATTAGATGATCTATTTTCTTCACAACGTCGTGAAAAGTTCAATGAACTTGTGGAAGCGGTAGACACTGACGGTGATATTCCTAGCTCTTGGCAAGGTAATAATAAAACCTCGCTAAACGCCGCCCAGTTGCTATTGAGACTTGAGATTTTGACGAATCAGTCATCACCGGAAGCATTGCAAAGCGAGAGAATGTCTGAGCAAGTTGCGATGCTAGATGCAAAACTGCAAGGTGAAGAAAGTAGTCTTGAGACTTACCTTATCAGTTATCTAGCTGAGGCTGACAAAGCCGATTTAGCGACGTCAAAAGGCAGGTTACTTGCGGTTTTGAACGCTTAGCCATGCACTTTGAGCCTACTCAGG
>NZ_PNCW01000025.1:0-211741 GCF_005886985.1 Pseudoalteromonas sp. S3178
TAACAAGTGACTATGGTGTCAAATCCTAATTTTAAACCATTTTAGGATCCCACATGACACCATCCCTCACCATAGAATTTATGATCACTACCAGCTTTCGTATACACGCAATAATGGCCACTTTTTTAGGCTTTCCTGCTTTGACCATACGTTGATAAAGGTCTTTAAATTTAGAGTTGCACTGAATGGCTGACATCATCGCCATATACATGGCAGTTCTTATTTTAGGACGGCCGCCACGTATCATTCGCTTACCTTGATACACGCCACTTTCACGATTAAATGGGGCTACACCCACTAAAGAAGCTGCCTCTTTGTTGTTCACATAACCTAACTCAGGCATATCACTAAGCAAGTTAAACGCGACCACATTGCCAACACCAGGCACACTTTGGATAATGGCATTTTTTGCTTTGTATTCGTCACATTGTTCAATCAGTTTTTGAAGTTTTAAATCGACTTTATCTATTTGGTTTTTCAGTGTAGTTAAGATAGGTTTTATGAGTGACGATAGTGTTTTTGGCATTATTTGAGAGCGATTTTTCTCCATCGTTTGCATATCCATTAACTGGCGTCTTCTCGAGAGTAAATCGCTCATCAAGCGCATTTGTTCTGGCTTTAAAGATGATAAAGGCGGTTTAATCGCTTCACCAAAGTGAGCAATAAGTTGTGCATCAAGTTTATCCGTTTTTGCTTTTTGGCCGATAGCGCCTGCGAAGCGTTTTATGTTCACGGGATTAGCAACAACGAAGGGAATATTCGCCTCAGCGCAGGCTATAATAAAAGGCTGTTCAAGACGTCCAGTCGCCTCAATAGTGACGCGCGTTACGGGGTGTTTTTTTAAAATTTGAATGGCGTGTTTAATGCCACTTTGATTGTTTTCTACAGTAAAGTAAATGTCTAAAGGCCTGATATAGATATCGAGTTGTTTTTTACCTGTATCGACACCGACGTTAATTTCATTTTGATTATTTTTTGTATTCATAATAAGCTGACTCTGCCTTGCTATTCGGGCTCGAGGCCCCGTTGACTATCCGAGTTTAATGCTTGGAGTTTATACAGCGTTCTAACTTGTTACCGGTCTCTCAATAGAGGAGCCTTCAATCAATCGAACTACTGTATAAAAGGCTTTGGTTGCAGCCAAAGCTTGGGCCTCACATTACCCGAACTAGGTTAAAATAATAATTAATTTATGGGTTTATTATCCATACAAGAGTATAAGGTTGCGAGAGTTCGCTTATAGCACTTTCCAGCCACTCGAAAACATAAAATATTGCTAATAATTGGCAGGGTATTTTACTGTGTCGGATTACGCTTCGCTTATCCGACCTACATAAGCTAATAGCTAGGACTCTTTTTCAAACCTTGGTACCTTTCGCTTATCGGCTTTGCTCATAGCCAGCTCTTGTATTTCTTCTTGCTTAAGTTCATCGGATTTATCTTCTAATGAATGCTGCTTGGCGTTTTCAAACACCAGCTCAGTAAGCAGTGCAAAGTGGTCTGAGCCATATTTAGCAAGGCGCTTAATGCGTTTTACTTTAAAGCCTTGGCTATGAAATAAATGATCGAGCGGCCAACGCATAAAAAAGTAACTCGCGTGAAAGGTATTATAAAAACCACGGCCTTTGCGCGGGTCTAAAAAACCACTTATTTGCATAAATAAACGCGTGCTGCGTGACCATGCCACGTCGTTTAAATCGCCGGCTACAATTGTCGGCCTGGTTGGGTTTTTAAGTGCTTTAGCCACCATTATTAGCTCCGAGTCGCGTGGGCGCGATGAGTCTTCTTCAGTGGGGCTTGGTGGTGCGGGGTGAATAAAGTGCCCTTGCATTTGCAGGCCTTCATCGTTTTCAAACAATATATGAATTGAGGGTATATCATCTTCAATTAACTCACATATTTGAGCATCAAGAATTTTAAATTTACTGTATAAGTGCATGCCATAGCGGTTGTCTTTTGGGCACTCTATAAAGTATGGGTAGTGTTTTTTTAGTACCGATAACTTGTTTTCCCACCAGCTATCACTTTCAAGTGTTATTAATAAATCAGGCTGGTGCTTATCAACAAGTGAAATAAGCTGTTCACTATTGTGGTTTGACATAAGTACATTAGCCGACATTATTCTTACACTGTGATCTTCGCTCACAGAAGCTGTTTTAACTTCTTTTTTAGCAAGCCATGTATAAGGAAAAATCCACTTCCCTTGTAGTACCATAATGACGAGTGACGTTAAAGCCGTGAGTAAATACCCTGTATTACCGCTTTGCCAAAGTAATAAAAGTGAAGCCACTCCAACAAAGCTAGCTATATAAAAAACTTGTAGGCGCACAAAGTCACAGCTACGTACTAAATAATGCTGGCTGTATGACATAGGTAATAAGGTGACTAGTAAAAAAAAGCCTGCAATTATAGCCAATACAATAAGCATTTAAATATCCTTATAAAGTTAACTTAACGACTTAAAATAGAAAGTATTTCTCGCGTATCGTGGACCATATGAATAATCGTACGGTCAATCTCTATACTTACTGTACCATTATCTCTAGAGCGTTCAATCACTCTACCTTGCTTATATATATCACGCTCTAAAAAATCACCTCGATGATAACGTTTACTCAAGCCTGGTGGCGTCCACCCTGCGCGTATCAGCTTTTTTTCTTCTTTTTTAGAAAGGTGATTATCGTCATAGTGTTTACTTGAGTAATGCTTATTATGGCCGTGCTTGTAACCATGCTTTTCTTTATGTGGTTTTGCATCAGCGCTCATTGAAAATAAAGCAAAGGCCATTAAAGCAGTGTAAATAGATGCTTTCATACATAATCTCTTGTGTAGTTAATACCTAAAGATTAACAAACACGACTGAACATTGTATGAAACAACGAGTTTAAAACTAGCGATGTTTATATTGTGTTTTACAATGGCTGCGCATTATTGAAGGGTCGCGAAGTTTTAAATGTTTTGTAGTACGCCCTGCGTGGCGTTTGCGCCACACTTTAAAACTTCCTTTTGAAATATGTTCGCGCATAAATACCACCAGCTGCGGATATTTAAGACCGTATAACTGCTCTATTGCCTCGTATGGTGTTCTATCTTCCCACGCCATTTCTATAATGCGCGATTGCTGCTCTGCGTTAAACATGTGGCTCTCACAAATTTATTTTATACGCGATTTAAAAATACATAGATCAACACAATTAAAGGCAATTAATCTGTATAATAAGCGCTCAGGTTATATACTTATAAAAACTTTTGGATTTGTGTTTATGCGCGCTGTATTGATGTTTTTAGCCTTAACTTTTTCTCAGCTATTATTGGCTGCGCCTAATAAAACCCTTCGCTGCGTAACCACCCACTACCCTCCTTTTACAATATACGATGAGCAAAAAAACACCTTTACTGGCTTAGATATAGAGTACCTAGAGTTTATTGAACGTAATTTAAATTTAAACATTGATGTAGTTCACTTGCCGTGGGCGCGCGTTAAAAAAGAAATGACTCTAGGGTATTACGATTGCTATTTTTCACTGGCAAATAACAAAGATCGCGCTAAATATTTAGATTTCACCAGTGAGCCGCTGCACACCACTCAATTTGGTTTATTTACAATTCATAAGGCTAATCAACTCACAGATGACTTATCAGCTGCTCGTATAGCTATGTTAAGAGGGGTTGCTTTACCTAACATTATTGCTGCGCATTACAATATTGATGATAGTAATTTAATGCATTCACTCTCCACTAAAGCCACTTTTGAGCTACTTGATAAAAACCGCGTTGATTACGCAATAACTAATTATCAGGCCGGATTATGGTATGCAAAAAACCATAAAAACATAACCGCTAGGCAGTTAAACGAGTTTACTCTTCCTGTTTATATTGCTTTTAAAC
This sequence comes from Pseudoalteromonas sp. S3178, assembly GCF_005886985.1. NCBI lineage: Bacteria > Pseudomonadati > Pseudomonadota > Gammaproteobacteria > Alteromonadales > Pseudoalteromonadaceae > Pseudoalteromonas > Pseudoalteromonas sp. S3178. The sequence continues at coordinate 3,889 of NZ_PNCW01000025.1, forward strand.
ACGGCGTAATAAACACCAAGTTGGTTGATGAGCAAATAATACGTTTTAAAAATCAAAAATAATAACCACGATTATATTTACGAGATATCTAATGTTTACAAAATTACCAAAGTGGGTTGAATACGGCGCATTTGCGCTCGCCTTTATTGCTGGCATTGTGAATGCTGTAGGGTTATTAGGATTTGAGCATCAGGCTATTTCTCACCTTTCGGGCAGTGTTACTTTACTTGGTATAAAACTAATGAGCAGTACCTCTGCTGCGTTACTACTAATGAGTATAGTTTTAAGCTTTATGCTGGGCTCGGCGCTTTCTGGCTTTTTACTTACTGGCGGCTCGTTAAAGCTTGGTCGCCATTACGACACCCTATTATTTATTGAAGGCCTTTTATTACTTTTAAGTGCCTATTTACTCAATCAGTCTTATGTTTATGGTATTACGCTTGCCAGTGCTGCATGCGGTTTGCAAAACGCGTTAGCCACTAACTATAGCGGCGCTGTAGTGCGTACTACTCACTTAACCGGTATTTTTACCGACCTTGGCCTAATGCTAGGTAAAGCACTTAAAGGCGAAACCTTTGATACCCGAAAAGGTGTTATGTTTTTACTTATTATTATTGGTTTTTTACTTGGCGGTATTACTGGATTTATTTTATTTGAGTATTACTCAATACTCGCTTTAGTGGTGCCTGCACTGGCGTGCTTTGTTTTATCAGTAACGTATAGGGTTTATAGAGTACGCGCACTTTAACGCAATCGGTTTAAAAACTGTTTAAAACACCTTACCATGGCGTTAATAAAGCGTTACTCACCTTAAAGGAATGTATGAAACCTTATTTTTTGCCGCTGTTATTGCCACTAAGCCATGTTGCAATTGCTGATAATCAAAACGATGATGCAATAGAAACCATAACAACCACCGCATCACGTACAGAAGCACTTGCCACACCCCTTCCTCTTACTATTAGCACCTTATCTGAAGCGCAATTAAACAGTATTGCGCCAACGCATGTTGAAGAATCATTACAGCGCATTGCTGGCGCAAATGTACAACGGGGTAACGGGCAAGAGTATTTACCTGCACTTCGCTCGCCAGTGCTTTCGGGCGCGGCAGCATGTGGCGGCATATTAACCCTTGAAGATGGCATACCACTTCGCGCTGCTGGCTTTTGTAATATAAACGAGCTATTTGAAGCGCATAGTGAAATGGCAAAGCGCATTGAAGTATTAAAAGGCCCTGGCTCTGCCCTTTATGGCTCTAACGCAGTGCATGGTGTTATTAATGTAATAACGGCTGACACCACCCAAGGCGGCGGACTTGTTGGCGTTGATTACGGCTCATACGGTTATGCTCGTTATAAATTACGCGCAGGGAAAGACTATGGCAACAGTGGGATTGGCATTAACGCAAGTGTTACCGACGACACAGGTTATCGCGACGGTGAAAGCGTTAAACAGCAAAAGGTAAATATTCGCCACCGCTATGAAAACACCAACCTGTTACTGACCTCTGGCCTTACATACACAAATTTAGATCAGCAAACAGCGGGCTTTATTACAGGCTTTGAAAGCTATAAAAACGAAGACATAGCGCAACAAAACTTCGACCCCGACGCCTTTAGACAAGCCCGCTCATTTAGAGCGTGGAGCAACGCCCAGTGGCAATTAAAAAACGGCAATGTGCTTTCTATTACGCCTTATGTGCGCGACCAAAGCATGGACTTTTTTAAGCACTTTTTACCCGGCACCCCACTTGAAACCAATAGCCAAACAGGTTTTGGTGTGCAATCGCTTTATCAGCACAATTTACAAAGTAATATAAAAGTAAACCTAGGGCTTGATGGCGAATATACCCGCAGCGATTTTACACAAAGCCAAAACGAGCCAACTCAGGGCTCTGCATTTTTAGTAGCCACAGTACCGCAAGGCAAGCACTACGATTACGACGTAAACGCAACACTGTATGCACCATTTGCATCTATTGATTGGCAATTAAATAAGTGGTTTATTAGCGCTGGCCTAAGGTATGAGCATATGCAGTACGATTACACTAACAATATGCTTAGTGGCCGCACAAAAGACGACGGCAGTGAATGTGGCTTTGGCGGTTGCCGCTATAGCCGCCCAGCAAGTGGTAAAAATAGCTTTAGCAATACATCGCCTAAGCTAGGGGTAAGCTATAAGGTTAATAACAATAATACTGTATATGCTAACTTTTCGCGTGGTTACAGAGCGCCCCAAGCCGCTGAGCTATATCAATTACAACGCGAGCAAACCACCGCTAATTTAAACCCAGAAATAGCAAATAATGCCGAGCTTGGTTTAAAGGGTTACCACTCTAATGTGAGGTACGCATTGGCTGTGTATGCCATGAGTAAGCACAACACTATTTATCGCGATAGCGACTTTTTTAACGTTAATAATGGCAGCTCTCGCCATCGTGGTATTGAGCTTGAAGTAGATTACACATTAAGTAAAACACTTAACTTACAATTTGCAGGTACACATGCAAAGCATACGTATACTAATAACCAGTTAGTGAGTGGCTTAAATATTAACGGCAACGAGGTAGATACCGCGCCGCGCAACATTGCTAATCTTGATTTAAATTGGCAAGCCTTTAGTAACGTAGGCTTTTCATTGCAATGGCACCATGTGAGTAGCTACTTTACTGACCCAGAAAACCTTCATAGCTACGACGGACATGACATTTTAAGTTTGCGTGCTAAATGGCAAGTTAGTAATAACCTAGAAGTGCTTGCCCGTGTAATAAACCTTACCGATGAAGCTTACGCAGAGCGTGCCGATTTCACTAGTTTTACTGGCGACAGGTACTTTCCTGGTAAGCCACGTAACGCTATGCTCTCAGCCACGTATACTTGGTAAAACACACATTTAGCTTAATTTAAATCGCCCATGTATTTAGTGGGCGATTTTCCCATTACCTTTTTAAACATAGTTATAAACGCACTCACCGATTCATACCCTAATAACTCCGACACTTGCTGTACGCTTTGCCCATCTGAAAGTGCCTGCAGCGCGGTAATTATATGTAACTGCGTTCGCCACTTACCAAAGGTCATGCCGGTTTGCTTTTTTATAAGTCGTGCCAACGTACGCTCGGTTAATGCAAATTGTACTGCCCATTGCGCAAGAGTTTTGCGGTTATTGGGATGCTCAATTAGCTCCCGGCTCATGGTTTGTATAACCGCATGCTTAGAAAGCGCAAAATCAAGCGGCTGCGCTGGCATTTCTATTAATAAATCAAACAATACTTGGGCTAAACGCGCTGTTTTATCACCTTCGCTATAAGCTTGGTTTTCGCTTGCCAGCTTAAGCATTAAACTTTTAACAAGGGGAGTTATAGCCAAAGTACAGGTATGCGTGGGCATGCCTTTTAGGCTGGCATCAATAAATACAAAGCATAAATTGGCGTTATCTGATGCGCGATTACTGTGGCACGTATTAGCAGGCACCCAAATAGCGCTGTGAGTTGGCACCATCCACATTTTACTTGCCGCTTCACAGGTTACATAGCCATCAAGCGCTAATATTAATTGCCCCTTTGGGTGAGTATGTAAAGGGTATTCTTTACTGCCTTGTGCGGTATCTACTTTAGCGATTATGGGCTGTACCATATGCTCATAATTTTGCAGGTAGCCCCACCCTTTAGGTTCAAACATAGTTTTGTCTGTTTTTAGCAATTTAATGTCAGTATGGCTAAATTATAATAGTGCTGATTTAATTATACTAGCGCCAATAATTAGCTAACTTATTTTTAATAATGACACACACACCTCAAAGCAATACCGGCACGTCGCGCTTTTCGAGCATACTACTGGTAATAGGCATTTTACTTATTGCCGCCAATTTACGTGCACCTTTTACAGGTGTTGCACCGGTGCTTGATCAAATAATTGCGCACTTTGGTTTAACCGCTTCGCAGGCGGGGTTTATCACCACGTTACCGCTTATTGCATTTGCGATTATATCGCCCATGGCAGCAAGCCTAGCTAAACGCCAAGGGCTTGAGCGTACTTTGTTTTTTGCTGTATTTTTAATATTAATGGGTATTGCTGGGCGGGTGTTTAATTCGTCAATAATGCTGTTTGTTGGCACTGCCATTATTGGTGCGGGTATTGCTATAGCTAACGTTTTATTACCGAGTTTAATAAAACGCGACTTTGCCGCAAAAGTCGCCGTTATGACCTCAGCTTATGTACTTACTATGGGCGTTACATCGGGTGGGTTTTCAGCGTTAGTTTACCCGCTTAGCCAATATGAAGGCTTGGGCTGGCAGTTTGCTTTAGGCGCAAGTGCACTTATTACAATCACCACTTTAATTGTATGGATGGCACAATTAAATAAACACACAAAACCTACACAAACAGCGCATACCTCAACACTGACTAAAAGCATTTGGCGTTATGCTCTTGCATGGCAAATTACACTATTGCTAGGTTTAAATTCGTTTTTAAACTACATCATCATTACGTGGTTGCCGGGCATTTTAACCGAAGCGGGCCAAAGCGCTACGCAAGCAGGCGCCTATCATGGGGCTTTTCAAATTGCGACCGCCATACCTGGGCTTGTGCTTATACCGTTACTTGCCAAGCTCAAAGATCAAAGCGCGCTTAGCTTTATACTTGCATCACTTAGTGCAACATGTGCGCTTGGTTTGTTGTATATGCCAAGTTTTGCCTTGGTATGGACGCTGCTACTTGGTTTTAGCTCTGGAGCGTGTTTTATTTTAGGACTATCGTTTATTAGCCTACGTACTGATAACTCCACGCAAGCGGCATCGCTTTCGGGTATGTCACAAAGTATTGGTTATTTGCTTGCGGCTATTGGCCCTATGGTTGCAGGGGCATTGCATACAGCAACCGGAAGTTGGAGTGCGCCACTATGGCTATGTGCTATTGCGGGCGTGTTATGTGCTCTATGTGGGTGGTTTAGCGGTAAAAATACCACGCTTAATAACAGTTGATTTTTTACTGCTGTAACTAGCTTACTAACTGCTGTAACCATGAAAACAAGCCCGTTGCTGGCTTTTTTACAACGGTATGCTTTTTCTCATAGCGTTTATTAGTGGCTTCGCGTTGTGCGCGGCGCTCTTGTGCTAAATTAGCTTTTGCTACAAAACGCAGGCGCTGCTCTTGGGTTAGCTCGTCATTAAAGTTAATGGCTGATTTTTTAACTGCTCGGCTGCTTTTAGGTGAACTACACATAATATTTCCTCTGTTATGTAACTACTCAAATAGACAGCCTTTTTGTATATAAAATTTCAAAAGCAGTATTACTTTTTAGAAGTAATACTGCTGAGTATCAACTAAACAGCACCTATACACTCAACTTCTACTAAAGAATCAAGAGCTAACGCCTTTACAGCAAAAGCACTACGTGCAGGATACGGCGCACTAAAATATTGCGTATAAATAGCGTTAAACGCTTTAAAGTCATTAATGTCCGTCAGCATAACGGTGCACTTTACAATATTGCTCATGCTATAGTTATATTGCTCTAAAGTGCGTTTAATATTTTCAAGTGTTTGTTTAGCTTCACCTTCAAAACCACCCGCTGCTAACTTACCTGTTGCAGGGTTAATCCCTATTTGACCCGACATATAAAGCGTATTACCGGCTTTTACTATTTGCGAAAATGGTAAATTAGGATTAGCTTTACCTGTATTTAAAAAGTCGACATTACTGGGTTTTGCCTGCGCAAAACCAGTAAGTAGTACGCTTGCTAATAAGGCTGTTTTCATCAGTGAGTTCATCATCTGGCTTACCTTATTTTTGTGGTGTGGTTTCAAAAGCAGGAACTTCGTGTAAATTATTTAACCATGTAAGCGTTGATTGTGACCAAATTTGTGCAGACGGTTTAAACTCATCGCGCTGATCAACCGCACCAATACGCAATCCATAAACACGACCTTCTTTTTCTGCATTTGTAGCATAGAGTGTTGTACCACATGTGCCACAAAAGCCCTGCGCACGCTTGTTACCACTTTGGGCCGTTTTAACAAACTCTTTTGGCTCACCTTGGGTAAACACAACCGAGTTTGGCTCTGCAATTATAACAACTCTAAATGGGCCGCTCGACATACGTTGGCAATCGCTACAATGGCAAACAAGTGCGTTGTTATTTTGAGACTTTGCTTGGTATTTAATTTCACCACAGTAACAGCTTCCAGTAATTTCCATTATTTAAATCCTTAATGCTTATGAAGATTGAATCGAGATATAAGACCGGCAATATAGATTCATTATTTTTAATAATATAAAAAAACTGCTCGCTGGTTCATTTTTATATTCGGTTAGATTTTTAATTTTGAGAGTGATTTTCAACGTTGAACAAGTGCTACAAACATGATCCGATGTTTTAAATAAAACAGCAATACCACGTTAAGCTAATAGCGTAACGTGGTGCGTGTAAATTACTTTTTATGTGCGTTTAAATAATCAACGGCTAATAAGCTGAGTGCTTTAGTGCCTACTTTAAACGATGATTCGTCGGCATAAAAATAAGGGGAGTGATTACTAGCCACTGTATTTAAATCTTGCTCACTTGGTGTGCCGCCTAAAAATACAAATACACTCGGCACTTCTAATGCGTAAAACGAAAAGTCTTCGGCGCCGGTTATTTTCCCCATTTCCACTACGTTTCCATTACCTGCTGCTTTTTTAAGGCTAGGTAACATTTGCGCAGTAAGCTCAGGGTTATTAATCGTTACCGGATAACCTTCGTGAATGTGTACCTCTGCAGTTGCACCTGACGATTTAGCAATGTGCGTGGCTGTGGTTTTTATTTTTTCAAATATTTGTGCACGATTATCCATATCAAAGTTACGAATTGTGCCTATCATTTCAACTTCTTCAGGAATAATATTATTACGTACCCCACCCGCTATCTTACCAAACGAGACAATAGCAGGCTCTTTGGTAATGTTGATTTGGCGACTAACAATATGATTTACGCCTGTTACTATTTGCGCTGCTGCGGCAATAGGGTCAACCCCAGTCCACGGTGCAGAGCCGTGTGCCTGCTTGCCATGTACTGTTATTTCAAATCGGTCTGCACTGGCCATTGCAGGGCCACTTCTATAACCAATTTTACCGCTGTGCAAACTAGATGTTATGTGTAACCCAAAAGCAGCCTCTGGTTTGTATTGTTTAAATATGCCTTCTTTAAGCATTAACTCAGCGCCACCCTCTTCCCCCTCTGGTGCGCCTTCTTCTGCAGGTTGAAACACAAACATGATGTTGCCATGCAATTCATCTTTCATATTTGCTAATACTTCGGCTGCGCCCATTAACATAGCCACGTGCGTGTCGTGCCCACAAGCATGCATTATGCCTACATCTACACCACGGTAATTAGTGGTTTTAGTTGATTTAAACGCAACATCGGCTTTTTCAGTAACTGGAAGCGCGTCCATATCTGCACGTAGCATTACTGTTGGACCTGGCTTTGCACCTTTTAATAAACCCACAACGCCTGTAAAAGCAATCCCCGTTTGTACTTCCATACCTAGCGACTTTAAGTGCTTAGCTACAATACCTGCGGTGCGGGTTTCGCGATTTCCAAGCTCAGGGTTTTGATGAAAATCACGTCGCCAATCAATAACCTGTTGCTCTACCTTTTTCACTTGCTGATCAATGTTTGCATTGGCATTAAGCGCACTAAGGGCAGCAAAGCTCAGCGCTATTGAAATTAGTGATTTTTTCATCCTGTTTGTCCTTATTATATTTATTGGTTTTATAATATTGATGAGCACGAGCCCTTATATACTATTGAGAACATAATTAGCTCGCTCTATAACTACTATTACTGAAGGCTCCACAATAATCAATCCCATTTAAGCTAGATGCCCAACTATGAAGGGCCACTTCACTTTTCACTGGTTTTATCTATTTTTAGTTTGAAGATTTAGCGCTAATAAAACCTACCACTTTTGCTTTTGTTGATTTAAAAATGGCATTTAATAATCAACCAACGCACGTAAAGTGAGTTTTAATAAGCGCGGTGGTGGATAGAGGAAGTTAACGAGTAATAGGCTTGGTACATAATTGCTATTCAAACTATAAAATAAGAATAGCAATGTAGAACCTCCCCTCATGTTGGGGATAATTATTTAAATGCGTTCGCATTCTTAATGCTGTCAAAATCGTTAAAGCGCACGTTATGTTGCGCCATTACTTTAAGTATTTTTTCACTTAGCATTTGGCGTAAATAAAACGGCTGATTTGGTACAAAGTGATGGATGGTATGCGTTTTACCAAAATTAAAACAAAACAAGTGAAACGGCATAAACAAACGGCTTGTTAGTACATGAGTTTGCTCTAGCATGTTACTAACGCCGCCATAGTAATGCATGCTTGAGGTAACAAAGTTAAGCGAGCTTGAACGAACAATATTAGGCACTATTAGCACCACCATTAAAAATTCAAACACGTTCATTGTACTTAACAACCAGCTAGGTGAATTTAGCGAAAGTGGTATAAATAAATTAACGACATGAAACACAATAACACTATATAAAACAGTGAAATACGCAGTAGTTATCGGAAACCCCGCATTAAAAACACTCGAAAAACTAAAGCCATTAATTTCTTTTCTAAAACGTTTAGTAGAAATAACTAACCCTAATAACCCATCTACAATAACTAGCGCACGTAAAAATGGGTTTTTAATACCGTTACCTACCAAGCGCTCTTCTAAGTCCTGTTGTGTGCCTGAGGTTTTGTGATGGTGTAAATGCATTTTACGTCGGTACCATGGGCTAATAGTATTTGGCCGCATTAACCATACTGTTAGCATCATAAAATTATGCATAAACGGCTGGTTACTAAAGTATTGTTTATGTATAAGGTCGTGTTCTAACTCATGGGAAATAGACGCAGCAATAGCCGCAAGCACTATACACAACCAAGCAGGTATTATGGCTAAATAATATAAAACCCCAACGCCAATAAGTACGCACAGCGACAGTATTAAAATGATCAACCCTAGGGTATTTTGATGGGCAAGTAATGGATGCCTTTGACGAAGTGATGCTTCTTCTGCCTTGATAGCTTTTACAATCGCTTGAATGTTCTGTTTGGCAGTTAATTGGGTCATATATAATGTCTTAAAACTTAGTTGAATACATAATACCTGAATCAATACTGTAAGCATAAAAACTCAGACCCTACACGTTTACATACGTAACAAAGCTCATAATAGTGCATCTAAAATCATAAACCGCACTTACTGTTACCCAAATATAAAATTCATACTCGATTGGTAATATCAATTGGTTAAAGTATTGGAGCTACTTAACGATAAAAAACGCAAACTAACCAGACAATTTTTTATCTCCACTTGCTCTAAAGAATTTAATAGTGCTGGTAAGTGGCTTAATTAAGTTATTCAAACCTTATGTGGATTGATATAAGTTGATTCACTTTATTTCAGACATAAAAAAACCTCTGCTAAATCTAGTAGAGGTTATAAAAAGTGGTACCAGCGGCCGGACTTTAACTTATAGCAGCGCACTTGAGTGGCGCTCGAGTCCGCCCCGACACAAATTTCAGACATAAAAAAACCTCTGCTAAAACTAGCAGAGGTTGTAAAAAGTGGTACCAGCGGCCGGGCTCGAACCGGCACGCCTTTCGGCAGGGGATTTTGAATCCCCCATGTATACCAATTTCATCACGCTGGCGTCATTTTTCTTTAACCTTCTAAACACGAGAAGATAAAGAAAAACCACTTTAGAGCTCAGGATTATTTATGTGCCTTCGTCTCTATGCCAAGCATTATACAAACAATAGGGTTAGCGGCAAGCGTTTTATGACATTAGCATGATCAACCGCTTAACATTTAGCCACCTATTAACATTTATAAAAGTAATTATTAGGTTAAATAGTATCGCTAAACTATAGCGCTTAGTATTTGTAAGCTTTTTTGCTAAACTAGCGCGCATATTAATAGTGAGAGTATATTTATGTCGGGTGAGTTTCCACGTGCTGGTTTTTGGCGTCGCTTTGCGTCGTTAGTTTACGATACGTTAGCCATTATTGCGTTTGCTATGTTAACGGTTGTACTCTATTTGTTTGCCGTACAAGGGCTTATTATCCTCGATGTTATTAGTTTAAATGGCGCTGAAGATGTATCGGCACTTATTCAAGAATCGTTATTATTTTCAAGTATTAGAAGTGCCCTACTTGTTATTGTTACCTTGGTATTTTTTGGCTATTTTTGGACTAAAAGCGGTCAAACAATCGGTATGCGTGCATGGCGTTTAAAGGTGCAAACTCTTGAAGGTAACTTAATTAGCTGGCCACAGGCTATTATTCGCAGCCTTTGTGCATTACTTGGTTTGGGTAATTTACTGGTATTAGTTGATTTTAAAAACAATAAAGCATTGCAAGATTACCTCTCTAAAACAGAGGTCATAGCGCTTACCAAAGAAGAAAACAAACGTATTTACCGAGAGCTTGATTAGTACGAATTAAAGTAACTAAAAGCAAAAAGGGTGACCATTGGTCACCCTTTTTAATGCCTAGAAATTACTAAACCCGCTTATTCATAAGGTATGTAGCAAAACTTATAAATATAACACTTGGCAATACAGCACCTATAATGGCGGGTATTTGGTAAACCATAACCACAGGGCCAAATATTTCGTTAGTTAAGTGAAATATAATCCCAGTTACTACACCCATTATAATACGTGCGCCCATAGTTACAGTGCGCAATGGGCCAAAAATAAACGACAACGCCACCAGCAGCATAACTGCCACCGATACAGGCTGCATGAGCTTACGCCATAGAGCTAGTTCGTAGGTGCTAGTATCTTGCTCGTTTTGCTTTAAGTAGCCTAAGTATGACCAAAGCCCAGTAAACGATAATGACTCAGGTTTTACCGATACCACACCTAGCTTTTCAGCTGTTAATTGCGATGGGTAAAACTCTTCTTTTATTTGTTCACTGCTAATTTCATCATCTGTTATATGTACTTTATTTACATCACGTAATAACCAGCCTTCATCTCGGCTTACTGCCTCACGGGCTTTTGTGATTTGCGTTAAATCTAACGATTTATCAAAGTGGTACATATGCAAACCATTTAACTTTCCGTTTTGATCTACATCTTCAATATTAATAAAGTTATTGCCATCTTTTGCCCAGACACCTTTTTGAGCATTAAATACATCGCCACCATGTATTGCTTGATTACGCATTTCTTTGGCATGCAGCTGCGCTTCTGGTGCGCCCCACTCGCCTAAAGCCATCATACATACCGCCATAAATACAGCGGTTTTCATTACTGAACCAATAATTTGTAAGCGCGACATTCCCGCTGCTTGCATAACAACTAGCTCACTATTTGAGGCAAGTGCGCCTAAGCCCGTTAAACCACCTATCAGTGCCGCCATAGGGAAAAATATAACTAAATCACCAGGTATAGAGTACAAAGTATAAAGCATCGCAGTCATTAAATCGTAGCTGCCGCGCCCTACCGATTTTAACTGGTCGATAAATTTAATTAAGGTGCTAATACCTACAAGTACCAGCAATGCAAAGCCGGTTGTTTGTAAAACACTACGACCTAAATACCAATCAAGCGTTTTCATCATGCGCCTAACTCCCGCTTAGTAATAACAGCTTTAAGCCAAGCACCTAACGGGCGACCCTTAATAATTAATAAACTGCCAATAAAGAGTGCACTTAAATGTATCCACCACAGGCCTATTGAAGGCGGGATTTTGCCATCTTCTACTGCAAATTTTGCAGCATTAAGTAAAATGAAATACCCTAAATACAAGCTAATTGCGGGTACTAATTTTGCAAATTTACCTTGGCGAGGATTAACCACACTTAATGGCACGGCCAGTAAAGTAAGCAAAGGAATAGAAAGCGGTATAGCAATACGCCATTGCCACTGAGCAATAGACTCAGAGGTATTTAAAGCAAGTAGCTGATTAGTGGGTACGGCTTCTAATTTACGGCGCTGGTGCTCTATTTCTTGTTCACGAATTTGCACACTGTATCCGTCAAATTCGGTTAAATTAAGTGCCGGTGTTTTACCGTCGGTTTCGTAGCGTTTACCATCAGTAAGAACAAGTTGTTGCTCGCCACTGATTGACTCTACAACGACACCTTGCTCGGCGTATACTAAGCGAGCTAGGTTGTCTTTTTCGCTATCAGGCAGTTGTGCTACAAACACTTTGTTTAGCTCTTTGCCGCCCTTTTCAATATTATGAATAAACACGACGGCTTTTTCGTTACCGGTTTCCTGAAACCGCCCAGCTCTGAGCGCTGATAATCCGGCATCAGCTTTAGCTTGTTCTTTTAATTGATACTCTTGCTCGCTTGCCCAAGGGGCAATATACATAGTTAATGCAGCCGCCAATATAGCCAAACCAACGCTTGAAATCAGGGTTACTCGTACAACGTACCATTCACTTACGCCACAGGCTTTAAGCACGGTCATTTCGCTATCGGCGTAAATTCGGCTGTAGGCTAAAATAATGCCTAAAAATATACTCAGAGGTAAAATAAGCGAAGCTAGCTGCGGAAGCTTTAGCGCAATCATCGATAAAACTAACTTAGCAGGAATGCTTCCTTCAGACGCATCGCCTAAAATGCCAACAAACTTTTGCGACAAAAAAATAGTCATCAAAGTTAAAAATACGGCGACCTGCGATTTTAAAACCTCAGCGGTCAAATAACGGAAAATAAGCAATGCTCGCCCCTGTTAAACATGGAATTTCACTACAATAGTGAGTGTTGAATAGTTAAATAGCTATTTTACCCAGTTAAAACTGGTAAATAGACTATTATTATAAGCTATCAATATTAATTATCCTACCTAAGTGCACGATATAATGTTGCATTAGTAGCCCTTAAGCATATAAAGTTCAATTACACAGTAAGAGTCTAGTAAAGTCAGCTAAAATTAAAACTATCTCTACATAAGTTACGTAATTTAGACTAGAAAATAATTTTTTAGCCCCAATTTATAACTTAAATGACTCAAAACCAGGAGTAACAATGGAATTTAACGTAAAAAGTGGTAGCCCAGAAAAACAACGCAGCGCATGTATTGTAGTTGGCGTTTACGAGCCACGTAGGTTATCCCCCATTGGTGAACAACTCGATAAAATCAGTGATGGTTATATCTCAAATTTACTTCGCCGTGGCGACCTAGAAGGTAAGCCGGGGCAAGTTTTATTATTGCATCATGTACCTAATGTATTAAGCGAGCGCGTATTGCTTGTTGGTTGTGGTAAAGAGCGTGAGCTTGATGATAAGCAATATAAGCAAATTATTTCTAAAACAATTAATACCTTAAACGAAACAGGTTCTATGGAAGCTGTTTGCTTTTTAACAGAGCAGCACGTTAAAGGTCGCGATACCTACTGGAAAGTACGCCAAGCAGTAGAAACAACACAAGATTGTTTATATACGTTTAACCAGCTGAAAAGTAAAAAAGTAGACCCACGTCGTCCACTTCGTAAAATGGTATTTAACGTACCTACTCGTCGCGAACTCACTATTGGCGAAAGCGCTATTGAGCACGGTTTAGCTATTGCAGCAGGTAGCAAGCTATGTAAAGACGTAGCGAACATGCCGCCTAACATTTGTAACCCTGCGTATTTAGGCGAGCAAGCTCAAGAGCTGGCTACCAATTTTGATAACATCAGCGTTGACATTATTGGCGAAGAAAAAATGGCTGAGCTCGGTATGAACTCATACTTAGCAGTGGGCCGAGGTAGTGATAACGAATCTATTATGTCGATTATTAACTACAAAGGCGCGAGCGATGACCAAGCGCCAATTGTACTTGTAGGTAAAGGTTTAACGTTTGACTCAGGCGGTATTTCTATTAAACCTGGCGAAGCCATGGATGAAATGAAATACGACATGGGAGGTGCAGCAGGTGTTATTGGCGCAATGCGCGCACTGGCACAAATGCAGTTACCTATTAACGTAATTGGTGTTTTAGCCGGCTGTGAAAACATGCCTAGTTCTAATGCATATCGCCCAGGTGATATTTTAACAACTATGTCGGGGCAAACTGTTGAAGTACTTAATACCGATGCTGAAGGGCGCTTAGTATTATGTGATGCACTTACTTACGTTGAGCGCTTTGACCCAGATACAGTGATTGACGTAGCAACACTAACGGGTGCGTGTATTGTGGCATTAGGTGCTCATGCTACAGGGTTACTTTCAAATCATAACCCGCTAGCGCATGACTTATTAAAAGCCTCTGAGCAAAGTGGCGACCGTGCATGGCAGTTACCACTGTGGGATGACTATCAAGATCAACTAGATAGCCCATTTGCCGACTTTACAAACTTAGGCGGGCGCTCTGCAGGCACAATTACCGCAGCGTGTTTCTTATCTAAGTTTACTAAAAAGTACAACTGGGCACATTTAGATGTAGCCGGTACTGCATGGCGCAGTGGCGCTAGAAAAGGCGCAACTGGCCGCCCTGTTCCTATGCTTACTCAGTATTTATTAAATAGAGCCGGTGTAAGTGAAGCCGCTCAAGATTAAACATACCGTTTAAAATAGCTCTTTATAAGGCGCCATTTGGCGCCTTATTTATTTGTGTATTAATTGAAGCAAACTCGGTTATATGGCAAAATCTGCCTCTTAATTTATGTGTATCAACTTGGTATACATTCAATGTCATGGGAAACCCCGATACAATGAACATGAACGCTAAATTTTTCGTTCTAAAGCAACAAGATGAGTCTAAAGCCAAGGCTGATGATCATTTTGCTTTGGCTGCACAAGTTGCGGCCGATCAGTATCGAAATGGGCAGCGTGTATTTATTTGTGTAAACGATAACGAAACGGCCTGTGCCATTGATGAAATAATTTGGGCATTCGACCCAGATAGTTTTGTGCCACATAATTTACAAGGTGAAGGCCCAAAAGGCGGCGCACCTGTAGAAATTGGCATTACGCCACCTGTTGGCAACCGTAAAGTTTTAATTAACTTGGCTACCCAGTTACCGGATTATATTCGTCGATTTAACCAAGTTTTTGATTTTGTCCCCGTAGAACCTGCTGCTAAACAAGCAGCCCGCGAGCGTTTTAAAAAGCTACGCCAACTCGGTGCCAATCTCACCACGCAAGATATAAATAGCTAGCCAATCAGGCAAACTAACCAACTAATTTAAGTACTTATTTAAGGTTCTGTGTAATGGATAAAACCTACAATCCGCAAGATATTGAACAGTCTCTATATCAAGACTGGGAACAAAAAGGCTACTTTAAGCCATCTGGCCAAGGCGTACCGTATTCAATTATGATCCCGCCGCCAAATGTTACTGGTAGCTTACACATGGGCCACGCCTTCCAAGATACAATAATGGATACCCTAACGCGTTTTAAACGTATGCAAGGTAACAACACATTATGGCAAGTAGGTACTGACCACGCAGGTATTGCAACGCAAATGTTGGTTGAGCGTAAACTACATGCTGAAGAAGGTAAAACACGCCACGATTTAGGCCGCGAAGATTTTATTAATAAAATCTGGGAATGGAAAAAAGAATCTGGCGGCACAATTACCAAGCAGCTTCGTCGCCTTGGTGCGTCGGTTGATTGGGACCGTGAACGTTTTACTATGGACGATGGCCTATCTGAAGCTGTTAAAGAAGTATTCGTACGCCTTCACAAAGAAAACCTAATTTACCGTGGTAAACGCCTAGTAAACTGGGATCCAAAATTACACACTGCTATTTCTGATCTTGAAGTTGAAAACAAAGACAAACAAGGCCACATGTGGAACTTACGTTACCCACTAGCCGATGGCGTTAAAACACAAGACGGTAAAGACTACATTGTAGTGGCTACAACTCGCCCAGAAACCATGTTGGGTGACTCAGGTGTTGCTGTAAACCCTGATGATGAGCGCTACACAGACTTAATTGGTAAAGAGATTTTACTACCTATCGTTAATCGTCGTATTACCATTGTTGCTGACGAACATGCCGATAAAGACAAAGGCACAGGTTGTGTAAAAATAACCCCAGCGCACGACTTTAACGATAACGAAGTGGGCAAGCGTCATCAAATGCCGATGATCAACATTTTCGATAAAGACGCCGCTATTTTAACGCAAGGTGAAACATACACCTTTGACGGCAAAGAGCTTGAGTTTGACGCGCCAATTCCAGAGCGCTTGCACGGGCTTGATCGTTTTGCTGCACGTAAAGCGATTGTGGCTGAATTTGAAGAACTTGGCCTGCTTGAAAAAATTGAAGACCATGGTTTAACCGTTCCTTACGGTGACCGCTCTGGTGTGGTCATTGAGCCACTACTTACCGACCAATGGTATGTACGTGTTGCACCGCTTGCTGAACCTGCAAAAGATGCAGTTAAAAACGGCGACATTCAATTTGTACCTAAGCAATACGAAAACATGTACTTCTCGTGGATGAACGACTTACAAGATTGGTGTATTTCACGCCAGCTTTGGTGGGGTCACCGTATCCCAGCTTGGTACGACAGCGAAGGCAACGTATACGTTGGCCGCGATGAAGCAGAAGTGCGCCGCGAGAACAACATCGCAGATGATGTTGCGCTGAGCCAAGACGAAGATGTTCTTGATACTTGGTTCTCATCTGCGCTTTGGACGTTCTCTACGCAAGGTTGGCCTGAAAATACCGATGATTTAAAAACCTTCCACCCGTCTGACGTGTTGGTAACAGGTTTTGATATTATCTTTTTCTGGGTTGCGCGCATGATCATGATGACGCTGCACTTTATAAAAGATGAAAACGGCAAGCCACAAGTTCCGTTTAAAACCGTGTATGTAACGGGCTTAATACGCGATGACAATGGCGATAAAATGTCTAAGTCAAAAGGTAACGTACTTGACCCGCTAGACATGATTGACGGCATTGAGCTTGAAGACTTAGTACAAAAGCGTACTGGCAATATGATGCAGCCAAAACTTGCTGCAAAAATCGAAAAAGATACCCGTAAAGTATTTGCAAATGGTATTGAAGCTCACGGTACCGATGCACTTCGCTTTACCCTTGCTGCGATGGCATCTACCGGTCGTGATATTAACTGGGACATGAATCGCCTTGAAGGTTACCGTAACTTCTGTAATAAACTATGGAACGCGAGCCGTTACGTATTAATGAACACAGAAGAGCAAGACTGTGGTTTTGCAAACGATGCTGAAAAAGAGTTCTCGTTAGCTGATCGTTGGATTTTAGGCCAATATGAAGCAACAGTTAAAACCTACACTGAGCACCTTGATAACTACCGCTTTGATTTAGCCGCTAATACACTTTACGAATTCACTTGGAACCAGTTCTGTGATTGGTACTTAGAGCTAACTAAGCCCGTATTATTTAAAGGCAGTGAAGCACAGCAGCGCGGTACACGTAATACACTTATTACCGTACTTGAGAGCTTACTACGCCTAATGCACCCAATGATGCCATACATCACAGAAACAATTTGGCAACGTGTAGCACCACTTGCAGGCCTTGAAACTACAGGCACTAGCATTATGGTACAAGGCTTCCCTGTTTATAATGAAGCAAGCGTTGATGCACAAGCAATGGACGATTTAGAGTGGGTTAAACAATTCATTTTAGCTATTCGTAATATTCGTGGTGAAATGGATATTAGCCCAAGCAAACCTCTTAGCGTATTACTTGCTAACGCATCGAGCGACGACGTGCGCCGCATTGAAGAAAACAAATCATTTTTAGCATCACTTGCAAAAATTGAAGAGTTTACAATGCTTGAAAACAAAGACGACGCGCCAGCATGTGCCACGTCTTATGTTGGCAACCTTGAAATTATGATCCCAATGGCGGGCTTAATTGATGTGGAAGCCGAGCTTTCGCGTATTAATAAGCAACTCGAAAAAGCTGAAAAAGGCCTAGCACAAGTGCAAAACAAACTAGCGAACGAAAAGTTTGTAAACAATGCACCTGAAGCCGTACTTGCAAAAGAAAACGCTAAATTAGCTGAATTCACCGATGCTAAAACTAAGCTACTTGAGCAAAAAACTAAAATAGAAAGCTTATAAACTTTCATAAGAATGCCTATTAAATGATGTTAATAGGCATTAAAAAAGCCGCTCACTTTAATAAGTGAGCAGCTTTTTTGTGCCTTGCATTTAACTACAAAGCACTTCTACATTAGAACTTGTAGTTGTACTGAGCGCCAAGTAATACCGCATGGCCTTTAGACTCGAAGCCCCATTGGCTGCCTGAGTCATCAGCTTCAGTAAAGGTTTGAGTTTTACCACGAATAATACTCACGCCTAAATCTACATTTGATTGCTTATCGATTGTGTAGTTACCACCAAACGAGAACCAAAAACGATCTGTATCTGGGATAGAGATAGAAAGGTGTGTTTGCGATACTGGAGACTCATCAAATGCTACACCAGCACGAAGTAATAAGTCTTCGTTTAGTTGGTAATCAGTACCTACAGAGTATCGGAATGAGTCATCAAACTGCTCTTGTTTTTCAAACGCAAGAAACTTGTCACCTGTAGGAGCTGTTACTTGTGCTTCTAGTGATTCAAAGCTGCTCCAACCTGTCCATAATACACTGTAATGTAGGCCTAACTTGTCATCTAGCTGATGTGAGCCAGAAAATTCAGCAATAGCTGGTAGTGTTAGATCTACAGAGCCCGGCAACTGAGCGCCGCCTGTGCCACCAATAGCTACTGGTAACTCGTTTGAGAAATCACCATCAAATGTGATGTCTGTTTCGCTGCGGTAGTTAAAACCAAAACGGCTGTTATCATCTAGTTGGTACATTAAACCTACGTTTAAACCAAAACCAGTATCATCGCCTTGAAGGTTTACAGCATCAGCACCAAAATCAATGCCGCTAGCATTAGCACCCACTTTACGAATAACAGTTGCATCAGCATAAATAGCGTTTAAGCCAATACCAAAGCTAAATTGCTCAGTTACTTTATAAGCAACGCTTGCATTAAGGTTAACAGTGAAGATTTCTGTTTCGCCAGCAATTTGGCCAGCAACGTATTCATCATTAAACTCTGTAGATAAACCAAAGTTAGAAAACGCACCAAAACCAATTGATACTTTATCGTTGTAAGGCATAGTAAAGTAAATAGCAGGTACAACAGCACTTGGTGCAATGCTGTCGTCATCTAATGCACTAGGATCAATACCATTATTAGTACTTTCGCCTTCAATACTTACATCTGGAATTACGCCAATAGCAGCAACACTTAGCTGCTTGTCTTTAAATAAAGTCATTAATGCTGGGTTACGTGCAACTACAGACGCGTCGTCTGCGATAGATGCTTCACCAGCATATGCACGGCCTAAACCCGATGCATTTTGCTCTGATAATTGAAACGCGGCTGCAAAAGTATCAGCCGAAACAAATGCAAGCGAGGCTGCGATAAGCGTTTTAGAAAATTTCATTGTTGAGTCCTTAACCAAACCTACTGTTTGGGTAGCTATGTGTGTTGTTATTAGGATTTGAAACTTTGCTACACTACCTTAATTTTTTGTAAAAAACTCTATGAAAGCGTCAAAAAACAGCAAAAAACATGTTATTTAACGACATTTTAACAACTATTTAAAACTCATCGGATGAGAAATGTGTTATTAGAGTTAAAGCTCTAACTGTAATTAATTATCATTTAGATTGACTTGAAATATAGAGCAAATTACACTCTTTATAAAATCACTAAGGAAGTAATGCTGTGATCATTTCACTTATTATTGCAGGGCTAATATTTTGTGGTGCGAGTGTATTTTGCTTTTACAAAGCAAATTATTGCGCATGCACACAAGCTGGGCAATGTGATAACCCGGTAAATCATTATTGGCTAGGAGCAATGTTAAATGCATTGATTTCTTTGGCTCTGTGTTGCATAGCGCTTCATGTAGAGCTTGGCACTTTAATATGGTTAACATTAATGGGAAGTTGCTTTTTAGGGGCGTTTATTTCGGCTAAGCAAAGTAAAAAAAGGCAATGTAGTAAGGCTAATTCAGCAAATGCTCTTTTAACAAGCGAGACAAATTAATTTGATAGTCGAGTGGCTTTACACTCGCTAGTATTTTTATGTCGTGGGTGTGCTCACTTAAATCAATGTTTTTTGGCGTTATATGATGGCTATGCTTAGCATTATAAAATAGCTTAATTTTAGGCTTTATAGGATTAAGCTTATTACCTTCAAGTACTAACGCTAAACGATCGTTAGTCAGCTTTACTATTGTCCCTACAGGGTGCACTCCTAAGCACTTAATAAAACGCTGTACCAGCTCTGCATCAAACATTTGTTTATTCGCTAGCAAGTAACGTAGCGCATTAATCGGCTCATCACCATCTTGATGCGGTCTATCGGCAGTCATTGCATCATATACATCTACAATAGCCATAATACGCGCTGGTCGGCTTATTTTATCACCTTGTATAGCGCGCGGATAACCAGAGCCATCTAAACGTTCATGGTGATTTACTATCATATCGAGCATAAGCGGCGTAATGCCTTTTTCACCTTTAACTAGACCAAGGCCTTGTGCAACATGCTTTTTTATAGCAACAAGCTCGTTATTGGTTACTTTACTTGGTTTAGAAAAAATACCTTGTGGGAGCTTTGCTTGGCCTAAATCATGTAACAATGCGCCCATAGCCAACTCTTGCACTAAAGGCTCTTTGTAACCAAGGTACTTAGCAAATACTGCAGTAAAAATGGCGCAGTTGATCATGTGTCGCCAGTTATAACTGTGTTTGTCTTTAATGCGGGTAAGAATAGTCATAGCGTTTGCATTACGAAATACCGAACTCACTATTTCACAGGCTATTTCATCAAGCACTTTTACATTTAAACTAAGCCCTGATGTTAAATCGCCATAAAGCGATTGCAGCTTACGCCCTTGCTGATCGTAATTAACACTCGCTTTTGCAAATTCTTGTTCGAGTGTTATTGCTATAGGTGTTTTTTCAGCTTTTTGTTGGCTATTAAAAGTTTTAGGTTTATTTTGCGGCTTGTATTTAGCGGGAATAGCCGCATCGCCTTTAGTAAAATCAATAAGAAGCTCTAACACCCCCTCAGCGACTAAACGTTGAATGATTGATTTATCTCGCACTAAACCACTGGTCTTAATTTTAATGCTATTAATGCCTTCGTGCTGTTTAGTTACGCTATCGACGTACATACCAGGGGTAAGCTCAGATATAGGCAAAGTAATAAGCATAAAGGCAGGATTTTTTAGAATTTGAGAATATGTACCTTAAATAGCATTAATTAAGCTTAAAAGTCTAGTTTTTGAGTTGCACGCAGTAATAAATGACTACAAAGGATTACTTATGAAGGTTTTATAAAGTAAGAAAATAAAAACATATATTGCAGAAAGGTTTTAATCAAATGGCGCTCTCGGTAGGGATCGAACCTACAACTCAGCCTCCGGAGGGCCACGTGATATCCATTTCACCACGAGAGCACATTTGTGCCGCCACACCAACTCGCGATATCAGTGCTTTAGCATCCGCAATAATAAAGAGATCTTTAAATAAATACCAGTAACATCAGCTTATATGCTTATTAATTAAGCTGTTTTAAATAAAACACTTCACAATGACTTAAAAACACGCTATTTATTCATATTCGGTAAAAAGCAGTAACGCTTTAGCAACATTATTACTATGGTTATTGTGATACGAATTGATTTAATACGAGGGAAATAATTATGAGTTTAATGTCTACAGAGCAAACCGCTGAATTTTTAGGTGTAAAAGTTGAGCGTGTAAAGCGTCTTGCCCGCGAGAGTTTACTAATAGCTAAATCAGAAGACGAAAACGGCGAGCCACAGTTTGATGCCGCAGAAGTCGCAAAATATAAAGAATTAGCTGAACGCTTTGGTGGCCTTTAATCGCATTATAAATACTCTAAACGTTTAATTAGTTGCGCGCGTAACCCTGCAGACTTTGTATTTATGTCGCGCTGCTCATACCAACCAATACATAACACTAAAAATAACACGCTGTAGTAATTAAGTTTCTTTGCCGAGAGGTAAAACTCACCTTCTTTTTCTAAACAGGCTTTATAACTATTTAATAATGCTTCCCTACTTTGCTCGTTTAAATTAAAGCTAACTGCCAGTGCTGCTAAATCAAAGTAAACATCGTTGGTTTGAGCGTATTCGAAATCAATTAAGTACATACCCAAAGCATTCACAATAATATTGTCTTTCACTAAATCATTATGACAAAACCCTTCACTGTAAGGCATTTTAGCAATGCTTTTTAAGGCGTGCTCTATTTGTAGTTGGTGATGTTTATATATATCGCTTTGCTGATAGTAAAGCAGCTCTTGCGCGATATTCATAGCGGGCGTTTTTACAGGATAGGCATGCACTTTAGCAAGTTTGCTAATGAGGTTTTGCTGGGTATTATTTTGAGCAATATCGCCTTCTATATAATTAAAAGCCGCGTAGTTATTTTTTTTATCTGTCCATATTGGTTTCGGACAAATAAATTGCTTACTGAGTGCTTGCTGCGCTTGTAAGCCAATTGTTGGCCACTGCGTTTTATAACATTTTAATAAATAGGCACTTTGCTGAGTGCGAATTAAAAAATTATCGTTACTAAAGCCATTAAGCAATCGCTCGGTTGAAACAATGCTTAAAGGCTCTATAAACGCACTACACACTTTTACTAGCTCAGTATGCTCAATCATTAATTAAAGCTGTGCTAATGGCTTAGCTTGGCTCTGCTCGTATTCTTCGTACCAGGTTTTAAAGCCCCAAGCAGCCATAATGGTATAAAAAATAAAGAGCGCAAGCGTTGGGTAATAGCCTTTTTCGTAATATAAATACATTGAGGCTGCATCTATGACTATCCAATATAACCAGTTTTCGAGCACCTTTTTAGCAACTAAATAAGTGGTCACTACAGCAAAACAAGTTGTAAAGCTATCTAGATAGGCGAAATCAGCATGGGTATAGTTTTGCATTACGTAACCAATAACAATAGCCGTAACGCTTGTAGCGGCTATAAGTATAGCGTGACGGTCCATCGACCACGATGTGATACTTAAGCTATTTTTTTTGCCTTTACGCCATACAGTCCAACCGAATACAGCCATATACATGTAATAAAAATTAAGTAATGACTCCATAAGTAGCGCACCATTCCAGTACATTATGGTGTAAATAAGTGTACTTAAAAAAGCGGCAGGCCAGCACCATAAGCTCTCTTTTATTGCTAGTAATAAATAAGCAATAGACAACACTACCGCAATATATTCCCAATGCGACATTGCTGTAAAACCACTTAAGGTTTGCGTTAAAAAGTCCATGTGTGCGGTTACCGTTTTAAATACAAATTAAATAGGAGCGATTACTCTGGAGATAAATCGCCAGATAAAAACTTACATACAAAAATAGCCTTACCAAACTCTTCGTACGAGCGTTTAATTTCGGTATTAAGCACTTGCATAACTAAATCGTAATCACCAAAAATTTGTGTAGAAAGTGTATTAGTGATTACTTTTAAATTGTCGTATTCATTTAAGCGATCAATAAAGCCTTTAATAAACGGGATGTAATCTTGATGAAGCGGGTATTTACTGATCTCTACTGATAATTTCATTTTAAACTCTACTTTTAATTATTTGATTTCAACAAATCATTCAATGCCAGTTCAAATCAGTGTAAAATTACATTAACACTCAATTTAGCTGAGCTTATTATGGCACGCAGAATAACCTATACATTTAAAAACCAACCGCGCGAAATTAACTTCGCAAAAGACAAATACCACGATATGTATCAAGCTATTGCGGCTGCCGAAGGTATCGATTTAACAAACTACTTAAATATGGTGCGCCAAATAGAAATGACCTCTAAAGGGTCATCAGCAGTACGTAATTTTCGCGACCAAGAATTTGCCCGTATGGGCTTTAGCGATATTTACTTTATTAAAGAGTAATTATAATACGCTAAAAACTAACTATGGCTGATACTCATAACTTACGCGCGGTGTGATATTACACAATAACTCGTAAGGGATAGTATCGGCGCATTGTGCTATTTCTTCAACAGGAAGCTCTGGCCCCCACATTGTAACGCTGTCGCCTACTTTTACATTGTGCTCGTTCAAGCCAATATCAATACTGATCATATCCATAGAAACACTACCCACTATACCGTAGCGTTGACCTGCAATCATAACGGGCGTGCCTTCTTTTGCGTGGCGCGGATAACCATCACCATAACCCATTGCCACAACAGCAAGCTTGGTTGGTTTGTCACTTTGCCAGCGCCCACCATACCCAACAGCCTCATGCGCAGCTACATTACGTACTGCAATCACTTTAGTTGTTAAATGCATAACGGGGTTGAGCTGATGCTGCTGCCCCACTTTATTAGCCATTGGCGATACACCATAAAGCATAAGTCCAGGGCGCACCCAATCACCATGCCCTTTAGGCCAAGCAATAATTCCCGCCGAATTTGATAAGCAATGCGCTTGGTTAATACCATTTACTAAGTTATCAAATAACGTAATTTGTTGAACCGTTTTTGAATTATCAACATCATCAGCACACGAAAAATGAGTCATTAAATTAATCGTGTTTTTTGCATTCGCTGTTTTTTGCAAGCGACTATAAAATTCTTCAAACTGCTCAGGTGCAATACCTAGTCGGTGCATACCTGTATTTACTTTTAGCCAGCATGTTATTGGCGCATCAAGCTTGGCATTTTCAAGTGCTGCTAATTGGTTTTCATCGTGAATAATGGTTTGAAAATTATTCGCGAGTAAAATAGGCAAATCGGCTTTATTAAAAAAGCCCTCTAGTAGCACTATTGGCTTTGTTAGCCCGCCCGCACGAAGCGCTAAGGCTTCATCAATACGGGCAACAGCAAAGGCATCAGCGCCATTTAAATGCTGAGCAATGGTTACTAAACCATGCCCATATGCATTGGCTTTTAATACCGCCATAATTTTGCTATTAGGCGCAAAACGCTTCACTTGTGCTAGATTGTGCGCAAGTGCCGTTAAATTTATTTCAGCTGTGGCTAGTCGCATTAATATTCGTCATCTACTGCTGGCCCCGCGTAATTATCAAAGCGAGAAAATTGACCTTGGAATGTTAAGCGTACTTTACCAATTGGACCATTACGCTGTTTACCTATGATGATTTCGGCGATGCCTTTTTCTGTACTGTCTTCGTTGTACACTTCATCACGGTATATAAACATGATTAAATCGGCATCTTGCTCTATTGAACCAGATTCACGTAAATCTGAGTTAATTGGGCGTTTATCAGCACGTTGCTCAAGCGTACGGTTTAGCTGCGAAAGCGCAACAACCGGACATTTAAGCTCTTTTGCAAGTGACTTAAGAGAGCGCGAAATTTCTGCAATTTCAAGTGTTCGGTTATCCGATAAACTAGGTACACGCATTAACTGCAGGTAATCGACCATGATCATACTAATACCACCATGATCTCGCGCTATACGCCTTGCACGTGAGCGTACATCGGTAGGTGTAAGCCCTGATGCGTCATCAACATACATTTTGCCTTTTTCCATCAACAAGCCCATGGTTGATGAAAGTCGCGCCCAATCGTCATCATCTAGCTGGCCGGTACGTACCTTAGTTTGATTTATACGACCAAGTGATGCGAGCATCCTCATCATAATTTGTTCTGAAGGCATCTCTAATGAGTAAATAAGCACTGGCTTGTCTTGAGTCATAGCTGCGTGCTCTGCAAGGTTCATCGCAAAGGTGGTTTTACCCATCGACGGACGTGCTGCAACAATAATTAAATCAGAAGGTTGTAAGCCTGTGGTCATTTTATCAAGGTCGGCATAACCCGTACTTACACCGGTAACACCATCTTGTGGTGATTGATAAAGCTCTTCTATTTTATCAACGGTTTTTTCGAGTATGTTGTGTATGCTTTGCGGGCCTTCAGTGCTTTTTGAGCGCTGCTCGGCAATTTTAAATACCTTACTCTCGGCAAAATCTAATAAGTCGTGGCTGGTGCGCCCTTCGGTATTAAAGCCTGCTTCGGCTATTTCGTTTGCAACACCTATCATTTCACGAACAACGGCTCGTTCGCGTACTATGTTTGCGTAAGCATCGATATTAGCAGCACTTGGGGTGTTTTTAGCTATTTCAGCTAAATAAGCAAAACCACCAATACCAGCAAGTTGATTATTTTTTTCTAGGCTTTCAGAAATGGTAATTAAATCTATCGGATCGCCAATTTCAGCAAGCGCCGTCATCGCCTCAAAAATTAACTTGTGCGTGCGGGTATAAAAGTCCTGCGATACAACAAGCTCAGCTACGCGGTCAAAGGCTTGATTATCAAGCATTAAGCCACCTAAAACAGATTGTTCAGCTTCTATTGAATGGGGAGGAACTTTAAGGGTATCGACTTGCTTATCTGGTTTGGCCATAACTTCACAGTACTAAAATTGAATGGCTCTATTCTATCGACTTGGCGGGGCTGTGCAAATAGCAAAGCAGGAAATCTTTTCCTGCTTTTTGTAATCATACACGCTAAATACGCTATTTAGTGCGAAGCTCTATGCGCCCGCTTATCGTATCCATTTCAACATTTGCATTGCCGCCATTTGCGCTAAACTCTAAATCGCTTGAAGGGCCGTATTTAGCTTTGCTTACTTTATCGCTTGTAATTTTATTAATAATTTTACCATTAGCATGGGCTTTAATTTCAAATTTAGCCGATACACTTTGCGGGAAGTAAAACTCACCATCGCCACTAACCGACTCAAAACGCACATCGCCACCTTTTAGTAGCTCTTTAATGTGTACTTCTGCTTCGCCATTTACGGTATTTATACGTAAATTTTTAATACTCGATAATGTAAAATCAATATCGCCATTAACGTTTTCTAATCGTACATCACTTGCTGTTGAGTTTGATTTAATATCGCCATTTACAGCGCTAAAACGTAGCTCGCCACTTGATTGCCTATCGTTAATTTCACCGTTTACGGTTTCAAATTGAATATTACCGTTTAAATTCTCTGCGTTTACATCACCATTTACCGTAGTGAGCTTAATGTTGCCAGTAATATCATCAACGGTAATTTCACCATTAACTACATCTACTTCAGCACCGTTTTTAAGGGTTTTAGCAACCACAGATACATTAACTCCAGCAAACTCTAAACTACTGCTTTTTGGCATAAATACAGTTAATTTAGAACCATCACCATTGTTTCCCCAGCCCAAATTGCTTGGCATTTTTACTATAAACTCGGTTTTATCGCCCGTGGTTTTTAGCTCAAAGCCTTGTGCTTTATCATCAAGCTCACCAGATACTTTAAACTCATTTTTATCCCAACCAGTTATGTGTACGTCGCCGCGCTGGTTTTCAATAAAAATAGTGCCACCGCTTGGTACTTCTATTTGCTTATCTATTTTGTCACCCGCTAAAACACTTAGTGGTAATAGGCTTAATCCGAGTAAAATTGCTTTCATGTTATTCCCCTATATTTGCTGCCAACGCGGTGCATGCACCTTGTTTATTAAATCGAGTTGTTGCTGGTAAACTTGCGCCAGCATGGTTAGTAACGCTTGGTTTTGTGGTTCGTTTTCAAGCGCTTGTTTAATTGCCTGCTCTGCATCTTCAAGTTCTTGTAGTTGTGCCTGCCAGTTATTGGTAAGTGCATCTTGGTTTTTATACTGCACTAATAAATTTTGCTTTTGCGCTTTAAAATAATCGCTCATAACCATTACTTGGCTAGGCTCGTTATTGTTTATAAACATATTTACAGCAAGCAATGCGGCCACACTACAAGCAGCAATAGCCGTTAATTTTGGCCACAATGATTTATTATTTGCACTTGGCTTTGCCGTCACTATGGCGTGCTCGACTCCCGCCCAAAGCGGTTTATTAGGTGCGATGTCTTTATTTAAATTATTTAAAGACTCATTTAAGTAGTCATCAAAATTTTGCTTACTCATACTCGTAACACTCTTGTAATAACTGCCTTGCGCGATGATATTGCGATTTACTAGACCCTACAGCCATGCCTAATTGCTTAGCTATTTCTTCGTGGCGGTAGCCTTCAATAGCATATAAAACAAAAACCATACGGGCGCGCTCTGGTAAGCGAACAATTAATTTATCTAACCCGTTTAAACCTTTACAACTTTGTGCGCTTTGCTCATCCATGCCGCTTTGTTCAATACTTACTACTTTGTTTAACCAGCTTTTGTGCTTGCGTACATAACTAATCGCCACGTTACTTGCCACACTGTATAACCAAGTAGAAAACTGAGAACGCCCGTCAAACTGCGCTATTTTGTGCCATACATGCACAAACACCTCTTGGGCGGCGTCTTCAGCGTGCGCTTCGTCGGCTAATAAGCGCAAACATAAACCGTAAACACGTTTTATGTGCAGCTCATATAACGTTTTGTATGCGCTTTGGTCACCCGATTTAACTCGCTCAATTAATGCAGCTTCGCACATGGGCGCGTTTTCGGGTTTAACGTGTAACATCCGTGATATCGCCTTTTAGTTATTTTTATGCTTTTAGTTTATTGATTAGTAAGACGCAAAGACAGACAAAAAAGGTTTAAACAAATAATAAAAATATTTATCTCGGGAGATTTAGAAAGCGTTTAGAGGAATTTTAGACACAAAAAAGCCGCGCTAAAAGCACGGCTTTTTGGGCTTAATTAAAAATTAAGCTTCAGCAATAACGATTACTTTAATAGTAGCTGTTACGTCTGAGTGTACTGCGATTGCAACGTCAAATTCGCCAGTCTCACGGATAGTACCTAGAGGTAAACGAACTTCTGATTTAGCAACTTCAACACCAACAGCTGAGATAGCGTCAGCGATGTCACGAGTACCGATTGAACCGAATAACTTACCTTCGTCACCAGCTTTAGATACTAAAGTAACTTCTGCTAATGCTTCTAGTTTGTCAGCGCGTGCTTGTGCAGCAACTAACTGTTCAGCGATTTTCGCTTCAAGTTCTGCGCGACGTGCGTCAAAAGTTTCAATGTTAGCTTTAGTCGCAGGAACTGCCTTACCTTGCGGGAAAAGGAAGTTACGTGCGAAACCAGATTTAACTACAACCTGTTCACCTAGGCTACCTAGGTTAGCGATCTTATCTAGTAGAATAACTTGCATGTTTCTACACCTTTTAAAAACTGTTAATCCGCTGCTTACTTATGTAAGTCAGTGTATGGAAGAAGGGCTAAGTAGCGAGCACGCTTAATAGCAGTTGCTAGCTGGCGCTGGTATTTAGCGCTAGTACCTGTAATACGGCTAGGTACGATTTTGCCACTTTCTGTAACATAGTTTCTAAGAGTAGCTAGATCTTTGTAATCGATTTGTTGTACGCCTTCCGCTTTAAAGCGGCAGAACTTACGACGTCTGAAATAACGTGCCATGAGATTAATTCCTCAAATAATTCTTTCTATATGCTGAGCATGCAAAACCAATTGGCTAAGGCCGTTACGACCTTCGTGGCGATTTAAAAAACCACTCACTTGCAATGCCTGCCCAACGTGCAAATGTTGAGTCTGTTGTTGCATTTGCTTACCACTGGCAACAACCTGAAGCCTAACGTAACTATTACGGTTAAGATCTGCCTCGGTTTGCATCGATTTATGTTCTACAACAAAAATACAATGCGGTATGCCTGCAGGGCTTTGGCTAAACTTGGGTGTTTTACAAACAACCCCCGATATAACCAGCTGATTCATATATGGGCTAACCATTACACTAACTGCTGACTACGTGCCATGCTAGGACTCAAAACAATTAAGCAGCTGGTGCTTCTTTCTTCTCTTCTCTTGCAAGAGGAGACGCTTCAGTTACTGCATTTTTAGTACGCATAACTAAGTTACGAAGCACTGCATCGTTGTAGCGGAAAGTAGTTTCTAGCTCGCTGATTACTTCAGTAGGTGCTTCAACGTTCATAAGAACATAATGAGCTTTATGAAGCTTGTTGATTGGGTAAGCCAGTTGACGACGGCCCCAGTCTTCAAGACGGTGAATAGTACCACCAGCTTCAGTGATAGAACCAGTATAACGTTCGATCATACCAGATACTTGCTCACTCTGATCAGGGTGAACCATGAATACGATTTCGTAATGACGCATGGATATTCCTTACGGTTAATAGAGCCTTCTACCGTTTCGGCCGGTCGGTTTAAGGCAAGGAATTAATAGTTTAAAAGCCGAAATGAGCGCGCATTTTACGCTTAGATGGATAATTAAGCAAGCAGGTTTTTTAAGCTTTTATAGATAAGTATTTAAAGGTAATTATTATGAGCTTTCCTCATCGCACCAGCAGGCTGCACGCCTATAAGTAGGCGCCAAACTTGCTCGCTTGAAAAGCGCAGCTTTTAATTACTTAAACTTTACGCTTTCACCTAAAATATAAACATTTACTCAAACCTAAAGGCGTGCAATTATTAAGCAACACATTATTAAATAAGGATATTTATGAAGCTCTTACTATCGCTTATATTAGCACTTACTTTTAGTACACCTCTTTTAAGCCACGCAGACACCTCTACAACCGACATAACCGTTGGTAAAAAAGTTATTCTACAATCAAAAATACTTAACGAAGACAGGCCTATCAGAATTTTTATACCTGACACTGTAAAAGACGATCAGCCGCTTTATGTTATTTATTTACTTGATGGTGTTGAGCACTTTCATACAGCCTCTGGTGTAGTTAAATCCCTTGTTGATTACGAGCAAATACCTAATGCAATGCTTGTTGGTGTTGATACAACCTACCGCGTTCGTGATTACTTACCTAAAGTACAAGGTGAGCCAAAAACTGAATTTCAAACCTTTGTTAAAAATAAGTGGCCTGACGCTGGGCAAACCGACAATTTTTTAAAGTTTGTGTCTGACGAACTCATGCCTTATATAAACAGTAATTACTCAACTAACGGCTACAACACCTTAATTGGTCACTCTAATGCAGGTACATTAGCGCTTTATACTTTAGTTAATCAGCCGGAATTATTTAACAACTACATAGCTATTAGCCCAAATAGTTGGTGGAGTGACGGAGAGTTAAAAAATAATATTATTAAATACGCTAAAAACCCTAAAGGCGCTCAATCGTTATTTATTAGTGTAGCAAGTGAAGGGTCACGCTTTTATACAGGTGTACTAAATACGTTAGTAAATTTAGAACAACAAATGCCTACGCAGCTAAAATGGGAGTATAAGCATTACCCTACTTTTTCTCATATGGGCACCATACTACCAGCACTTAGCGATAGCCTAATTACCTTATTTAGTGACCTAATATTTAAAGTGAATGACGAGCACGGAAAATTTGCAGATGTATCGCTTATTACTGGTTACTACCAAGCACTGAGTGATAAATACGGTTTTGAGCTTAAAATTCCACAAGATGTGTACGTAGAATTTGCTCATAGCCAGCAAAAATTTGGCAACACTAAAAAAGCGATAGCTACGCTTAAACAATTTACTCGTGATTACCCTAATGCTGCTTACTCACACATGCGATTATCGCAAGGCTACACTGCTGACAAACAATTTAAAAAGGCCGTCACTAGTATGAAACACGCACTAGAACTTGCTAAACAAAACTCGCGAGACCCAATGTTAGTTGATGCACTCAAAGATATGGTGAATGAAGCACAAAATAATTTGTAGCTGATTTAACGTAAAGCGCTTTTTAACTAACGATAATAATTACGTGCTACGCTCGTCGCGTCAGCAAGCTGCACGCCAACAATTAGAACCAAACTCGGTATTAAGATTTATTGTAAACGCCGAGCTTGCTCGCGTGAAAAGCGCAGCTTTTAATCTATTTAAAGCCGCTTAAAAACAAAAAACCGATATTTAAACTAAACATCGGTTTTTCTCTGACTGAAAGCTGACAGCTAAAAACTGCCGGCTTGTCTTCATCACTTTCCTATCGCTTCTTTGGCGAACAGGTGTTTGATTGGGCCTAGGTTATCAACGAGTGATAGCCCGACTCCACGTATCAGTTTTTTAACCGGATTTGCACCTTCAAATAACTCTTTAAGCCCTTGCATCATGGCTATGTGCTTTTGCGCGTCGAGCTTGCGGGTGCGCTCGTAATCGCGAAGTGTACGGGTGCTTGCAAATTCTTTACTATCCTTTGTTAAAAGCTCAATTAAATAAGCGGCGTCTTTTAGGCCTAAGTTCATACCCAGCCCTGCAAGTGGGTGAATGGTATGAGCTGCATCGCCCATTAACATTACTTTACCGTTAACCCATTGCTGGGCGTAGCGCATTTTAAGTGGAAATGCTGCGCGTTTACTTTGCACTTCACACAGGCCGCATTGGCCATCTATTGCAGCCATTACCGCTTTATTAAAGGCGGTGTCGTCCATTGCTAGCAATTCATCACAGTGGTTAGGGCTGGTAGACCATACAATAGAGTGGGTGTTGGCATCGCTTAGTGGTAAAAATGCCAGTGGCCCAGTTGGTAAAAACACTTGGCGCGCGGTGCTTGCATGTGGCTCTTTAGTTTTAACCGTAGCAACTAGCGCGTGGTGGTCGTAATCTTTAAAGCTGAGCGCCATATTGAATTGTTTGCGAATAGCCGAGTTTGCACCATCGGCCGCCACCAGCAGCTTAGCAATAATAGGCTCGCCGCTTTTAAGCGTTATAAATACGTCGGACTCACTTTGGTGTATTTGCTGATACTGCGTATCAAACATGAGTGTGGCACTTGGCTGTTGCGCTAACTCTTTTATAAGTGCAAAGCGAATAATATCGTTTTCTACTATATGGCCTAAGTGATCAAGCTCAAGTTGCTCGTTATTAAAGGCTATTTTACCAAAGCTGTCGGCGTCGCGTACGTCCATATGCGTATAGGCACACGTTCGCTCTGCTATTATATGTGGCCACACATTAAGTTGCTCAAACAAGGTTTGGCTTGCTATGCTCAGCGCACTGACGCGCAAGGCGTATTCATCAGTTGGGGGCGCTTGTTTTGGCCCGGCATCTAACACCACAACACTTACATTGGCTTTTGCCAGTCCTAAAGCGAGAGTTAAGCCTACGCAGCCACCACCCACTATACAAACCTGTGCTTGCTTCATAAATGCCTACCTTGTTTAACTTGCCCCATTAGCTGCTTTGCCAAGGGTGCTTTTAATGCGGGAAATAAATCCATTGAGAAAAGCCCAATGCTGCGCCCAAGCGCCAATACCCGTGACGAGTTTGAAAAAAGCCTAACCAGTGCGTCGGTTAATGTCATTACAGTATTTATATCGCTACTGCGCTTTTGTGAATACTCACGGGTAAACGCATAACAGCCTAACTCGTTTTTACTTGTTGCTATTAAATCACTAAGTACTTGTACATCACGCAGGCCTAAATTAAAGCCCTGCCCTGCAATAGGATGAATAGCATGTGCGGCGTTACCAATTACTACTGTACGATGCGCCGTTAATGATTCTGCTTGGCCATAAACCAGTGGGTAGCTTGTGCGTGTGCCCACTTTTGTAAATTGCCCTGCTCGGTAACCAAATGCACTTTGTAGCGCATTTAAAAAGTCGCTTTCACTTAAGGCGGTATGCTGCTCAACTTGCTGCTTTGTCATACACCACACTAATGAGTAACGGTTATTGCTCATTGGTAAAAGCGCCATAGGCCCGTGCTCAGTAAAACGCTCGTAGGCATGGTTGTTATGCCCGCCTTCTACTTCAACATTTGCAATTATAGCGCCTTGCTCATAGGGCTGAGTGTTAAAGCGTAAACCGAGTAATTTTCGGGTTGGAGATTGTGCACCATCGGCAATAACAAGTAGCTTAGTATTTAATTGCTCGCCGCTTTGTAGAGTAATTTCGTTATTGTTTAGGTTTTGCTTAATAGTGCTTACGCTATCGGGGCAATAAAGTGAAATGCTCGCCTGTGTTAATCGCTGATAGAGTGCTCGCCCAAACGGGTTTACCTCAACTACGTAACCTAATGAGGGCTTAGCAAATTCGTCGCAATTAATATGTGCTTTACCAAAGTGACCACGATCCGACACGCTTACTTTTTTTATTGCTGCTGTATACGGTGCATTTTTATCAAACAAATTTAAGCGCTGTAAATACTCAACAGATTGCTGAGCAAGGGCTATGCTTCTGTCATCAAAGCTTGGGTGGTAATCGCCCGTTACTTGGTTTGCTTCTACTACCGCAATAGTGAGTGAAGGATTTGTTTTAGCAATACTTAGCGCGCAGCTTGCACCGGCAAGCCCGCCACCAATAACTACAACATCAAACTGCTTAGCCACTTTACTCTCCAAGCTTATGCGTTTTTAGCGCTTTGCATTAGTGTTTCAATATCGTTTATGGTTTTAGGCACACTTAGGGTTAGGTTTTCGTGCCCTGATTCAGTGATCAAAAGGTTATCTTCAATACGAATACCAATGCCTTTATATTGCTGTGGTGCGTTTGAATCTTCACTTATATAAAGCCCGGGCTCTATGGTTAAAACCATGCCTGGCTCAAATGCGCGTTCAACATTATTTTGTTTGTAATCACCTACATCGTGAACATCTAGCCCTAACCAATGACCAAGACCATGCATGTAGTATTCTTTGCACGCTCCTTTTGCCATTAATTCATCAAAGTCGCCGGTTAAAATACCTAGTTCGAGTAAACCTTGGGTCATCACTTGCATTGCACGTTTATTAGCGTGCGACATAAACCCGCCGGGTTTAACCTCTTCAAAAGCCACTTCTTGTGCTTTAAGTACAATGTTATAAAGCGCGGCTTGCGGCTCGCTAAATTGTCCATTTACGGGAAAAGTACGCGTA
Organism: Pseudoalteromonas sp. S3178; assembly: GCF_005886985.1. Lineage (NCBI taxonomy): Bacteria > Pseudomonadati > Pseudomonadota > Gammaproteobacteria > Alteromonadales > Pseudoalteromonadaceae > Pseudoalteromonas > Pseudoalteromonas sp. S3178. The sequence continues at coordinate 38,694 of NZ_PNCW01000025.1, forward strand.
ATATCAGCCGCGTAGCCTTGTAGCTCACAGCCAGAGTCAATTAATACTAGGTCGCCCGCTTTTAACACATCGCTATTTTGCGTGTAGTGCAAAATATTAGCGTTATCGCCACTGCCAACAATGGTGCCATAAGCTGGGTGCGGCGCACCGTTCATTGCATAATGATGATGCAGCTCTGCTTCTAGCTGAAACTCAGTAGCACCGGGGTGCGAATAGCGCATTGCTCGCATGTGCCCACGAGCACTTATTTCACAGCCTTCACGCATAATGTTTACTTCGCTTGGCGATTTAAACAAACGCATTTCATGAATCAGACCGCGTATTTCTTTTATGGTACCTGGTGCTTTAAGGCCTTTTCGTGAGCCACTTCTAAGCGTACCTAGTAACGATAATACTTTAGTATCAAATGAAGGATAAGCGCCTTGTGCAAAATAAATTGCATCTTTTTCATTGAGCATAGTTACTAGCTTATCGTTTAACTCACTTAGCGGGTAAGCTTCATCAAACAAGTAGTCACTTTTAGCTTTATCAAAGCCAATTCTGCGGCCATGCCAAATTTCGGCTAGTTTATCTTTATCAAGACAAAATAGTGTACTAGGTATATCGCAGTTATTACTAAGCACTAAAACGGCATCGGGTTCGTTAAAACCGGTTAAATAAAAAAAGTCGCTATCTTGTCTAAAAGCATATTCAGTGTCGCGGCTGCGGGTAACTTCACTGGCGGCAGGAATAATTGCCACACTGTTTGCATCCATTTGTGCCAGTAAGCTCTCGCGACGTGCTTTAAATTCTGACTTATCTATTTCAACCATTATTTACCAACCCGTTTTGCTGTTTTAAAAGTGAATGTTTAGTGCAGAGTTTTTTTAGTTGTTTGTGTTTTTTGCTCTTTACCTAACTCTGCAAAGCAAAGCAGTGCCGACACTCGAACATACTCAATCACTTCATGAAGCGCATTGCTGTCTTCTTCGGTTTCTTCAAAGGTGGTATCTAGGCGAGTGATCTCGCTAAAATCACTAATAACCTCTTTAACGTCTGCCGATAACTTACCGTAATCTTTTTGCTTTAAGCCAAAGCCAAGCATAAAGCCTGCAACCCATGATACGAGGCCATTTGCCTGATCGATGAGTGTTTCGTCGTCACTTGGTAAAAATAAGTCAAACGCAAAGGCTTCATCGTTAAAGCTTGCAACTACTTGCTTATAAATAGTGCCAAAAAATTGCTTTAAATCGTTACTAAACGATTCACCATCGTTAAATACGTCGCTTAATAAGCCTAAGTATTCTTTATCGTCAATACTTAACCCACATGCTAATAAGCCACTAATAACGCCATGTGCTTCTGCAGGTGATACAAAAATTTCGTTTTTTTCTAAAAGCAGCTGGGCTTTTTCGTAATCAGGTAAATCGCTCATGTTTATATCTTCACTTTGCTAGTTAAAGCAATGCTACCACTCGATAAAAAGCAACTCCAATTAATTGTATGATCAAGCTCAAAAAGCATGCGATAAAGTAAATGATGAGTTAAACCTGGGGGAAAACTAAGCGAACGGTTTAATTTTTTACGTTTAGGGTTTAAGGATTGGATTATGTCTTATATACTTAAATTGTTCCCTGGGGTACCGGAGCTTGGTTAAGTCCCTGAGCCGATAAATTTTATACCAGGATTTCTGTTCGTCTACTATTGTGCAAGCTTGGCATGTACCGAGAAGCCTACGGTAAACCGCAGATTTCCGCCCTGAAACCTTCTGGTTTCAGGACTGAAACCGGGTACCGTATCTTGGGGAACACCTTCTTAGTTTTATAATCCCTCTTATTATTTATTCATCTTCCTTGTTACAACTTTCTAAATTATTTTTATAATTTCAATGGTATTAAGTTAGCTATTTATTAAAGCGCCTAGAAAATAATGCAACTATAAAACGAAAACTATGACATAGAGTTGTTATCGCTAATTACTCCGTGCATTGCTCTAGCTTATGCATCCATAGCGTCGTATATAAATAATTTTTAACGCAGTGAGTGCCTATTTAATACAATAAATTGACCATGCTTTTAATAAAATTGCTATAAACTTTAGCAAAAAAAAGCTGTAAGCAATTTCTCACTCACAGCTTAGTCCTAGAACTCTTTTCAATTTATTTAGCTTTAACTCTAGTTACTTAAACCAACCCTGAAACCGCTCCATCAACATATAGTTTATGGGTACTAGCAATAGAGTAATAAAGGTTGCAAAGATAATCCCAAACCCAAGGCTTACCGCCATTGGAATTAAAAATTGTGCTTGCGTTGCCTTTTCAAATAACAGCGGCATTAAGCCTATAAATGTAGTTAAACTGGTTAACATTACGGGGCGAAAGCGTGATGCACCAGCAGCCTTAACCGCATCAATTATAGCGCCACCTTCACTGCGTTTTTTATTAATAAAATCAACTAAAACCAGCGAGTCATTTACCACAACGCCAATGAGTGCAAGCATACCTAACAAACTCATAATGGTTAAATCCATGCCCATGATCCAATGCCCCACTACGGCACCAATCATTCCAAATGGTATAACGCTCATTACAATAATTGGCTGCATGTACGATTTAAGCGGTATAGCTAGTAATGCATAAATTATAAAGAACACAAAAATGAGCGCCCAGCCAAGTGAGCCAAACGACTCTCTTTGCTCTTTAGCTTCACCTTCGAGTTTGTAATCAACACCTGGGTATTGCTGCATTAAACCATCTAAATACTCAGCTAAATCAGCCTGAAGCACCGTCATGTTGGTGTTATCTTTTTCAATATCAGCGGTAATATTTAAAGTACGATAGCGGTCTATACGGTTTATTGTAGATGGGCTTTGCCCTGCGCTTAGCGTAGCTACATGTGATAACGGTACTGAGCCACCTGAAGGGGTATCTATTAATATGTTTTTCAAATCAGCAACTGAGCGACGCTCATCAATAGGCAAGCGCACCATTACACGTACATCATCGCGACCACGTTGAATACGCTGTACCTGCGAGCCATAAAACGAGCTGCGTACCTGCCCTGCAACATCGGATCTATTTAACCCAAGCGCTAAACCCTGGTCGGTTAGCTCTATGCGTAACTCTTCTTTACCATCTGACATACTATCGGCAATATCAAATACCGTTGGGTAAGTCGCCAAGCGTGTTTTAATATGATCAGCTACATCTTGTAAAATAGTTAACGATGTACCGCTTAGCTGCACATCTATTGGATCTGAACTTCGCCCTATTTCAGCTCTGAACGTGAGGCTTTCTGCCCCTGGTATAATCCCAATTAAATCACGCCACTCACTTGCAAGCTCACTTGAACCTATGTCAGATTCACGCTCTTCAGCAGGTGTAATTTCAAAGCGCACAGAGCCTGAATTAGAAACGCCTCCACGCCCGCCAGTTGTTGCTAATATATTTAAAATAACGCTCTCTCCGGTATCTGGGTCGCGATATTTTTCTTGTAATTGCTGCGCTTTTTGCGACATATCAATCACGTATTTATTAGTCACTTCAAACGGAGTGCCGGTAGGTAGCGTAAGCTCTACTTTTATCGTTTCGCTTGGGATACGTGGAAAAAATACAAACTTAGTCCAACCACTGGTGATCATCGTTAATATGATACAAAACACGCCGATAAATAAGCTAACCGATGCCAGCTTATGACGTAGTGCTAAATTTAATATTGGTTGGTAATACTTCAAGATAGCGTTTTCAAATCCATCTGCAAAACGCTGTTGAAGAACATCAAACTTTGATGATTTTGTTTTTTGATTGCGAAGTTTTATGTATTTTAAATGTGCAGGTAGCACAAACTTAGACTCAATTAACGAGAATAGTAATACAGGAATAACCACCACCGGAATTTGTGCAAATAAAGCCCCGCGTGCGCCTTCAATAAACGCTAAAGGTAAAAAGGCGGCTACTGTTGTTAACACGCCAAACGTAACCGGTGTTGCCACTTCTTGCGTGCCTAAAATAGCAGCTTGTTCGCCCGACTCAGCAGTTTTGAGGTGAGTATAAACGTTCTCTCCCGTTACTATGGCATCATCTACCACAATTCCCAGCACTAATATAAAGCCAAATAGACTCATAATATTAAGCGTTACGCCAAATATCGGCATAGCAATAAATGCCCCCATAAATGAAACCGGAATACCAATAAACACCCAAAATGCAATGGCAGGGCGTAAAAATAAAGTTAGTAAAGCCAGTACTAAAATACCACCTTGTAGGGCATTGGTCGTTAAGGTTGAAATACGGCTTTTTACAAGCTCCGAGTCATCATCCCAATAACTAAGTTCGAATCCTTGAGGAAGCGAACTTTGCTCCTCTTTAATGTAATTTTTTACATCATCCGCAACTGCAATCGCGCTTTGCGGACCAATTCGATACACATCAATAAAGGCCGCTTGCTTACCATTAAAGCGAGTACGCACTGGGGTTTCTTCAAAGTCATCTTTGATTAATGCAATATCCCCTAGACGAATAATGGTGCCATCAGCTTGGTTTTTTACCACAATATTGGCAAATTCATCTTTACGATAAGCTTGCCCTTTAGAGCTAATAAGTACATCTCCCCCTTGCGTTTTTAAGTTACCGGCAGAAATATCTTTGCTCGAATTAGCGACAGCGCTAGATATTTCTGCAAGGCTTAAATCGTACTGGCGAAGGGTATCTTGGCTTACTTCTATAGCAATTTCGTAATCACGAACACCACTTAGCTCTACTTGCGTTACGTTGGGCAGACGCAAAATATCATCGCGAACTTTTTCGGCGTATTCAAGGGTTTCTTTTTCGCCATAAACACTTGATACAGTAACAGCAATTACATCTCTAATTCGCTCAGCAAGAGCCACTACAGGCTTTTCAGCATCAGCGGGAAAGGTATTTATGGCATCTACGCGACTTTTTATATCAGCGAGTAATTCACGAGGGTCGTAGCCGCTTTCTACTTCGATAGTAACAGAACCAGAACCTTCTGATGAGCGACTAAATATTTGTTTAATGCCCTCTAAGTCTTGAACTGCTTCTTCTATACGTATAGTCACCCCTTGCTCTACATCTTCTGGTGTTGAGCCCAATAAGCTTACATTTACGCTTATCATATCAGTTTCAAAAGACGGAAAAACTTCAAGCGGTATCTTATTTGATAAACTAAAAAGCCCCGACAATAATAATGTTACTAATAATAAATTGGCAGCAACATGGTTTTTAGTAAACCAAGCTATCATGGTCTGCCTCCTTGTTTTTCAGCGCGGCGCTTTTTCATTAACTCTTCAACGCTAATACCCAACTCTTTTGCTTTTTCCTCAAGCTGCTCTGGTGACATGCGTTTTCCTCTGCCTTGCCCCTGCGCACTTTTCCCTTTGGTTTGCTCTGCATTTTGCTCACCTAAAATACTCACTTGAGTACCTGAACTCACTTGTCCAAGTGGTGTTAGCACCAATTTATCGCCCGCAGTTAGGCCTGTTTTGATCATTGCCTGTGTTGCGTTTTGCCAAGCAAGCGTGATGTCTTTGCGTTTAAGTACACCCTCTTGCACTATGTAAACGTAAGTGCCTTGGTAAATTGTGCTATTAGGAATTATAAGTGCATTAGACACTGTTTTACCTGTAATTTGCGCCTTTATATACTGGCCTATTTTTATAGGGTATTGATTATTAGCTGTCGCTTTGTATGGGTCATCAATTTTAGCAACAACATAAAGTTGCTGTGCATTTTCATCTATAGCGCCTTCGGTGCGTGTAAGCTGCCCTTGCCATTGCTGCTCTCCTACTAAATCAGAGGTAAACTCAACTAAAGAACCGGCTTGGTTTTTAGCGCCATCACGGTACTGCTCTGGTAAATTAACAAACGACAAGTCTTTATTTTTAATAGGTAGGCGGATCTCAACACTGTCGATTGCATAAATGGTGGCAAGTTGCGTGTTATTACTCACCACTTGCCCTAAATCAACACTGCGACTAAGTATACGTCCAGCGTAAGGCGCTGTTACTTTTGTACGCTCTAAATCAAGCTGTGCTTTTTCAAGTGCAGCCTGCGCTGACAAAACTTCTGCCTCAGCGGCTGCTAATTGTGGTTCACGTAGCACTAAGCTACTTGCTTTTTCAGAGCCACCTAAACGCTGCCAATCAGTTATGGCTTGCTGTCCTCGGGCTTTTTCTTCAAGTAAGCTTTGCTCTGCACTTAATAAATTAGCTTGTGCCGATTTAACTTCAGCTTGATGATCTCTATCATCTAGTTGTAAAAGTACATCGCCTTTTTCAAAAAAACCGCCTTCTCTAAAATCATCGCTTACGTCAATTATTTGCCCCGAAGCCTGGGCTACCAATAAGCTTTGCGTACGCGGTTTTACCGTGCCATAGCTGTCTATCATAATTTGATAGTTTTGCGGTTTTAGCTCAAGTGCTGAAACACTTATTATTGCTTTAGGTGGCTTACCTGAACGCCTAGCTTCAGGTGGATTACCTTTAATAAACATAACAATTAATAAAGTCGCCACGATAACTACGGCAGGGATTAAAATTTTTGCAGTTTTAGTTTTCATCGTTATTGCTCTTTAGTTCACTTGAGGGTTTTGCAAAATCACCACCAAGGGCAATGTGTAAGTTAATTCTGTTAGCTATTAATTGATTTTTGATTTCAATTAAAGAACTTTGCGCGTCAAAAGAACGATCTTGGGCATCAAGTACCGTTGTATAAGTCACCAAGCCACTTTGATATTGCTCAAACGAAAGCTGCTCTGCTGCAAGGGCGTTTTCTTGTGCTTCTAGAGTACTTGTGTACTGCGCTTTAAGAGATTGTTGCTGTGAAATTGCGTTTTCAACATCGCCAAACGCATCATAAAGCGTTTGTAAATAAAGCTGCTCTTGCTTTTGAGTATTAAGGCGCGCTATTTCTTCGTTTGCTTTTAAACGCCCACCTTCAAAAAGTGGCGTTGAAATACTGCCAAGTAAAGACCAAGCGAGGCTTGAAGAAGAAAATAAATCGCTCACTCTATCTGTACTATCACTTAAAGACGCAGTTAAATTTAAACTTGGAAAACGCAGTTTGTGTGCATAAGCTAAAGCTGCATCGGTAGCTAAAAGCTCATACCAGCTAGCACGCAATGTGGGTTTGCGCGTTATAAGTTCTGATGGTAAACCTAAAGGTATAGCGGTATTAATAACGGGTAAGTCACTATTAGCGCTAATAGCACCTTTTGGATATTCGCCTAGCAGGCGTTCAAAAATACGCGATGAAGCCGATAAATTGGCTTGCTGCGTCGCTATGCGAGTGCGCTCAGTGTTAAGCTCGTTTCGAGCAAGGTACACATCAAGTGCTTCATTAATACCCTGACGATAGCCTGATTCAATTATTTCTAGGCTTTGTTGGGCGTTTTCTTCTCTGCGTTTAAATAGATCTAGCAACTGCTGCGCTGAAACGACATCAAACCAACTGGTAACAACATCTGCGACCAGTTGCTGCTTGGCTTGCTCAAAGCGTGCTTGTTGAGCTAAATAATTAAGATTAGCCTCACGCTTAGAATCAGACAATTTACCCCATAAATCAACTTCATAAGTTAAATCTAAACTGACTGAGCTTGCGTTATCGTAACTAACAGGACGATTATCTTTACTTCGACTTGTGCGAGCAGATAAATCTAGGCTTGGCCAAAGTGCTGCGCCAGATACTATTAGCTGCTGCTTTTGAATTTCAACATCATAGCTTGTTTGTAAAAGTTGCTGGTTGTTTTTAAGCGCTTGTTTTACAAACTTATCAAGCGTAGGGTTTTGTAACTGTGTAAGCCAATCGTTTTTCACTGCTAATACTGAATTTGATGCTTTTTGTTGCCACTGCTTTGGCACATCATCGGGCTGTTCTAAACGCTGAGACGAGTTTAAACTACTCGCACAGCCGCTAAGCAGCATCACGCTAATTGCCAATAAAGTTGGCTTGTATTGCCAAATCATATTTAAACCTAAATTACTGCCATTTATGAATGTAATTCAAGCACTTTGGAAAATTTTGCTCAACTTACTTTACATAACATTACATACGTTGCGATGAATTAACATAATAGCCAGTTATACGGTAAAAGTGAGAGTTTGATCAGGTTTAAATGTAAAAAAATAAACGTCATAACGTATAACATTTGCTAGGTGGGAAGTTATACACGCTATATTAAAATTAGTGACCTATTATCGCATTAATAAAATAGGTCACTAACAAGGCAGTATTATAGCGAATTGGCAGAAGCTTAAATTTCAGTAACAAAGCTCATGTACTGTTTCATATCACCAATAACAGCTTGCTCTAACAATTTTGCTGTTTCTAGCGCGTACGGCTGATTAAAGTGAATATCCCATAGAGCCGACTCATTTCGCCAATGTTCGTATACAACTAATGTATCGTTGTTGTTTTCAATGCTATATAAGTCAAACACTAGATTACCCGGCTCTTGGCTACGAGTTTGCTCTACATGCGTTTCAAAACGCTCTATTAACTGATCTTTAAAACTTGGCTTAATTTTAAATATAAAAAATAAAATAAACACATCGTCTTCTGGGCTTATAACTTTTGGATTACTTTTGTGAAGTGGTGCGGGAGCTGTGTTTTCAAGAAGCATAACCTCTGGTGCAGATTGGCTAATTTCTGGTAATACTTGTAATAAAGCGTGTGTATACCCTTGAGCGCCATGGTAATCAACCGCGTTTTGATCTTCAAAACGCTCATAAGCAAAAAATACACCCGGTGCGTTTTTATCTTGATATAAACGCATTTCTAATAGGCCAGTTTCGGCTTTAGCGCCTTGCTTATCGTCTTCTAGTAATGCTTTAAACTGCTCAATATTTTGTTCTTTAATATTAAACTTAACAATTTGTGTGATCATAATTAGCCCATACTTATTTTGTTGCTATATCGCCATTTATAAAAATAGTCAGCGAGAGTAGATAGGCTAATTGTGCAAAAGGTGAGAGTTTTTAAAAAGAGGGGATCAACCCAATTAATATGGAAGATATTGCCCATAATAATGTTGAATAAACCACAAATACAAAAAAAGCCCCGCAATAAGCGAAGCTTTTAAATAAATGGTGCCGACAAACTAAGTCGAACGGATCACTTATACAGACTACTGATTACAAGTCAGTTGTTTTATTATCAACTGCATGTACTTTAATGCAAACAAAAAAGCCCCGCAATAAGCGAGGCTTTTAAATAAATGGTGCCGACAAACTAAGTCGAACGGATAACTTATACAGACTACTGATTACAAGTCAGTTGTTTTATTAACAACTGCATATACTTTAATGCAAACAAAAAAGCCCCGCAATAAGCGAGGCTTTTAAATAAATGGTGCCGACTAACCGAGTCGAACGGTTGACCTACTGATTACAAGTCAGTTGCTCTACCAGCTGAGCTAAGTCGGCACACAAAACTGTGTGCTAAGGCACGCTCAATTTTAAAGATTGAGAACTTTTATAGCACTATTTAAAAACAAAAAACCTTGCTAATAAGCAAGGTTTTTAATAAATGGTGCCTCGACGCGGAATCGAACCACGGACACGAGGATTTTCAATCCTCTGCTCTACCGACTGAGCTATCGAGGCACATAAACTGTGCTAGTTAACGGTTAAAATAACAATTAACTTAAATAAATGGTGCCGACTAACCGAGTCGACGGGTAACTTAAACAGACTACTGATTACAGTTTTCTTTTCAAATTACTTTAAATAAATGGTGCCGACTAACCGAGTCGAACGGTTGACCTACTGATTACAAGTCAGTTGCTCTACCAGCTGAGCTAAGTCGGCACACAAAACTGTGTGCTAAGGCACGTTCAATTTTAAAGATTGAGAACTTTGAGTAAATGGTGCCTCGACGCGGAATCGAACCACGGACACGAGGATTTTCAATCCTCTGCTCTACCGACTGAGCTATCGAGGCACATAAACTGTGCTAGTTACCGATTAATAAAATTAATCTTTAACTTAATAAATGGTGCCGACTAACCGAGTCGAACGGTTGACCTACTGATTACAAGTCAGTTGCTCTACCAGCTGAGCTAAGTCGGCACACAAAACTGTGTGCTAAGGCACGCGTAATAATGTTTAAACTATTGATTAAACACCACTACTTTAATAAATGGTGCCTCGACCCGGAATCGAACCAGGGACACGAGGATTTTCAATCCTCTGCTCTACCAACTGAGCTATCGAGGCACTTAAACAGTGCTAATTAAAAATCTTAAAGGATTTTTAATGCAATTCCCACTCAGCTCTATCGACTGAGCTATCTGGGCGTGCGGCGTATTAAACGAGTTTTGCCCTTACAAGTCAACTTTTTTTTTACTCTTTATAACTGTTTGAACGGTTTTCAAGCAACCTGAGGCTTTTTTATAAACTTATGTTTATTTATCCACCAAATAAAGTTCAAAATCTCTTATATAATCAATTAAACCAGACTAAAAACGTAGTGAATTATTTTTTGTAAATGTTACGATTACTATAATAATACGGTAAAGGCTTACCGAAGTTAAATATACCAACTGGGAACATTCAATGCAGAGTAAATTCTCTTCACCGGTAAAAGGCTTACTACCTCTTTTTTTAATCATTAATATTACAGTAACAGCGCTCGCTATTATTGCACATTCATTTTATACACAAAGTGAAACTAACTCAGTTCAGCCAGAGCCATCAATAAATATTACAACTCTTGCTAATAGACTTAATTTACCAATGGTTGATGCACTTACTATGTACGGCCAAGGTAAAGTAAAGCAGTTACTTGATTTAACGTCCCTACTAGATAACGATTTCGAATACACTTTATATCGTTTTAATGCTACCTCGGAAACTCAACTAGTATACAGCAGTAGTCAACCAGCTATAGACTCAATTAAAACCGACCAGCATCTGGTTGAGAAAGGTATTTTACATCATATATTAACGCTGAATGATCAACCAATTGGCGAGCTTATAATTAAGCAAAAGGTAATGGCGCCACCGCTAAGCGCCCAAGACTCGCAAGTTATTGCCTACATTATTGCTATAGCAAGCGTAGCTGCGCTATTTATACTTACTTTAGCTTTTAATATGTACATTAATACGCGTTTACGTAAAAGCACCAACTCGCTTACTCAAGAATTAAAAGCAATAACAGAAGACGCTAATTACGATAGCAGTGTTAATGAGCGGCTAGACATTGGCTTAGGCGTGGTTGCAAAGCACGTTAATTTATTACTGCAAAAAGTGCAAAGTGCGTTGAGTGAAAACGACGCCGCACAAAAAGAGCTCTATAAACTACAAAATGGACTTGAAGCCGAAGTTCAAAACCGTACTTTAGCCCTTGAACAAGCAACCTTAAAAGCTGAGCGAGCTAGCGAAACTAAAACAACCTTTTTAGCCACAATGAGCCACGAAATAAGAACACCTATGAATGGCGTTATAGGCACTATTGATTTATTACGTCAAACAGAGCTTGATGGTGCACAGCATCGCTTAAGTACGATTATTCGTGAATCGGCATTTTCGCTATTAAGCATTTTGGATGACATATTAGATTTTTCTAAAATTGAGGCCGGAAAACTTAATATAGATCCCACCCCGTTTTCTGTAACCGATACTATTGAAGAAGTTGCTAGAGTACTCTCTTCTGTTGCAAAAAAACGAGAGCTTGATTTAGAGCTATCAATAGCGCCTGATATTCCGACAAACCTTACAGGCGACAGCGTACGCGTTCGTCAGGTTCTTTATAACCTATGTAGTAATGCAATTAAATTTACAAGCACCGATGAGAAAACTCAGGGCCATGTAAAAATATCAGTAGAAGTTGCTCATAATACTGCTGATCACTTTACCTTACGCTTTTGCGTAACTGATAATGGTAAAGGGATGACCCAAGCTCAACTACGTGAAATATTTAACCCATTCATACAAGCCGAAAACTCAATTACCCGAGAATATGGTGGTACAGGTTTAGGCCTCTCTATTTGTAAAAGTTTAACCGAGCTAATGCTTGGTACAATTCATGTTACGAGCCATGCAGGCATTGGCAGTGAGTTTACTGTTGAGTTGCCATTTAGCACATCCGGTAAAATTAAATACGCACACAAAGGTGCGCTAGCGGGTAAACAAATTATTGTTGCCAGTAACCACCTTGAACGTGAAAAAGTAATGTATCGTTACTTATCGTTTATGGGCGCTAAAATCACTTATGTGCATAGCGAAGCTGAAATAGAAGAGCACCAATACTCTCAAGATATTATTTGGGTAGCTGACGGTATAGATAACATGGATAAAACTAACGCACTGCTTAGGCGTTTATTTTATTCATTAGAAGATTATAACCAACAAGTCGTGGTATTAAGTAAGCTTGATGAAGCGGCTATAAATCATAAAAATATTTTTTATATAAATGCCTCACCTTTGTGTAAATCTAATTTTATGCTTTCTATTTTAGTTGCTGCGGGTCTGCACACTCCTAAGCAAATTAAAAAAACCAAGTCACTTAATAACTACTTAAATGTTGAGCAAGCTCGTAAATCTAACAAGTTAATTTTGTTAGTAGAAGACAATCTCTTAAATCAGCAAGTATTAACTGACCAATTACACATACTAGGATTTGGCGTTGAAATAGCTAACAACGGTGAAGAAGGTCTAGATATGTGGAGAAAAGGTGACTACTCACTTATTTTAACCGATCTACATATGCCTAAAATGTCGGGCTACGATATGGTCGAAAAAATTCGTAACGAAGCCGAGCTATTAGAATCAGTAGATGCACAACCTTATATTATTGCTGTAACCGCAAACGCACTTAAAGGTGAAAAAGAGCGATGTTTAGCTGTAGGTATTAATGACTTTATTACTAAACCTATTGAACTTAACGCACTAGAAGATACTTTAAAACGTTGGAGCGATAAGCAAAACCAAAGCCAAAATGTAATTATTCATCAAACAACAGCATTGCCTATTGATATGGAAGCCGTTACTAAATATGTAAATGGCGATACAGCTAAACAAATTCGCTTTTTCAAAATGTATTTAGAACAAAGCCAAGGGCTAATTAAAAGTATTAACTCTGGTGTGATGGTTAACGATTTAAGTGAGATCATTGATGGGTGCCATCAATTAAAATCAATTTCTAAAACAATTGGCGCACAAATGGTATCTGAGCTTGCAAATGCATTTGAAGATAAATGTAAAGAAGATGAGCTAAGCACTGATGAGTTAATAGATTTACGCGATAAGCTTGAAATTGAATACTCTAAAGCAGCTCAATTTTTAAAAGAGCAAGTAAGAACAGCTGAAGATGAGCAAGAGGACGAGCTGACCGATTAACAATAACGCGAGTAAGCTAATTTGATAATAAAAAAGGGCTAAATAGCCCTTTTTTTATAACTTTAAATAATAGAGTTACTTTTCAGGCGGTCGGTAACCTTCAATTTCAACATCTTTATCTTCAAACAAAAAGCCAACCATTTGCTCTTCTAAAAATGTACGGTGCTCTGGGTCCATCATATTTAAGTGTTTTTCATTGATAAGCATTGTTTGCTTATGCTGCCACTGCCCCCAAGCTTCTTTAGAAATATTGTTAAAAATTTTCTCGCCAAGTTCACCTGGGTATAACTGAAAACCAAGCCCTTCGGCTTCTTTTTGTAACTTTTGACAAAATACTGTACGTGCCATAATTGACTCTCTTAAGCGCTAAATGCTAATAGTTTAACCTATTGGGCTAATTTGTTTAACCAACTTTTTAGTGGGTGCAGCTAAGCCAACCTCTACAGATTGATCAAGCGGATACCACACTAATTGTTTATCGTTTACTACATCTGGAATTTGCTTAACATTAAGTACATGCGGATTAATAGTTAATTCAAAATGCGAAAAAACATGAGTAAAAGGTTCTAGTAAATCGAGATCGCTATTAATGCCTTGCTGAGCTAAAAATAGTTCAAGGTCGCTGAACTCGTTAAATTCAAAAAAGCCAAACAAACCTCCCCAAATCCCACTGCTTGGGCGCTTTTCCATTAAGACTTTTTCATCACACTTAATAATTAATTGATGGCAGCTTTTTTTAGGGACTGCTTTTTTAGGTTTAGAGTGCGGAAATTCTTTTACCTTACCTGCATTAAAAGCACCACAGCCTGAATTTAACGGACATGCCTGGCAATCAAAGCGGCTACGAGAGCAAAGGCTTGCACCTAAATCCATCATGGCTTGATTAAATTCAGTTACGCTATTTTTAGGTGTAAGCTGATTAGATAAATGCCATAACTGGTTTTCTACTTTTTTAACGCCGTACCAGCCTTCAATCATAAAGTAACGTGCTAATACACGCTTAACATTGCCATCTAAAATTGGATGATGCTGTCCAAGCGAAAGCGACAGCACAGCTCCAGCTGTAGAGCGCCCTATTCCTGGTAAGTCCATTACCTCATCAAGTGTTTGCGGAAACTCACCATGGTACTTATCACGTACTATTTTAGCGGTTTTATGTAGATTGCGCGCACGCGCGTAATAACCTAAGCCAGTCCAGTGATGCAGTACTAAATCTTCATCAGCATTAGCTAAAGCAACAATATCAGGAAAGCTTGCCATAAATTTTTCAAAATATGGGATTACAGTAACAACTTGGGTTTGCTGTAACATCACCTCAGATACCCACACTTTATAAGGGGTTTTACCTAATTGCCACGGCAATGTTTTACGCCCATGGAGGTGATACCAATCAACTACTTGGCTGGCAAACCAATCAGACTGCTTTTTATCTAAATCTAACATATTACGCTTTTACTCATGCTCAATGGCGGCTCAGTCTATTGTAGTTAATAAAAAGATCAAGCTATGTGGGCTGTATAATACGCTAATACTTGTGATTGGCGTCTTGGTCAGGGATAATACGCAACCATTTTTAAACACATTGTTTTTGTCAGGCCAATAATATGAGTGAATCAAGTAACAACAACCTTGAGCAAGCTAAGCAAGAAGGTAAGTACATCCGCACTATTCGTAGTTTTGTAAAACGCGAAGGCCGATTAACCAAAGGTCAGGCCGCTGCGATTGAAAAATGCTGGCCAACTATGGGCCTTGAGCACAAAAATGGCTTACTTGATTTAACCCAAGTGTTTGGTAACAACAACGATGTGGTGCTAGAAATTGGTTTTGGTATGGGCAAGTCACTTGTTGAAATGGCAAAAATTGCACCGCACCTTAACTTTATTGGTATAGAAGTACACCGTCCGGGCGTTGGCGCATGTTTAATGGATGCCGATGAAGCTGGTGTAACTAATTTACGCGTGTTTGAACACGACGCAGTAGAAGTGCTTGCTGATTGCTTAAGTGATGAGAGCCTTACTACATTGCAATTATTCTTCCCAGATCCATGGCATAAAAAGCGCCATCATAAACGCCGTATTGTACAAACTGAATTTGCTGAAAAACTACGTTCTAAATTAAAAATAGGCGGTGTTTTTCATATGGCTACTGATTGGGAAAACTACGCAGAACATATGCTAGAAGTAATGCAAGCTGCCCCCGGTTATAAAAACCAATCAGAGACTAACGATTACGTGCCTCGCCCTGACTTACGTCCACTTACTAAGTTTGAGCAACGCGGCCACCGATTAGGTCACGGCGTTTGGGACTTAATGTTTGAACGCACTAAGTAATTACACTTTTATATTAATTTAACACATTGTAAGGCAAAGCCATTTATGAGCGTATTAACCAACCCAAGTTTACTGTTACTTCGAAATAGTGAAGAGTTAACGGGTAAATCAATCTTGGTGGTCAACTTTGTTCAAGATGGCTTTTTAAATGAACTTAAAGCACTAAACCCGCAAAGTAATATTACAGCGTTTAGCTACAACCATGCCAATGGCGATTTTGCTAAAAACGTTAAAGGTGTTGATGTATGTATTAACCACACTATTAATGGCGAAGGTTACGATTTAGTTATTCTTTATTATCCTAAATCTAAGCCCGAACTATTAATGGCGCTAGATAATATTCGTGCGGTAATAACTAAAGACGCTGAGTTACTCGTGGTTGGCGAGAACAAAAGTGGTGTTAAATCAATTGAAAAACAATTAACGGGTAAGGCTGGCTTTAGCAATAAAATAGACTCTGCAAAACATTGTGTACTTTATTCTTTTAGCGACATTGAGCTAAATGCACATTTTGATATAAGCACTTATCACAAGCAGTTTACTATTGATGTAGCCAATACTTCCTTTACAGCTATTAGCGTACCAGGCGTGTTTAACCACGGTGGATTAGATGCTGGTACAAAGATGCTACTTGAAAATGCACCAACAGTTAAGCAAGGCAAAGTACTTGATTTTGGTTGCGGCGCTGGCTTAATTGCCACCTTTTTAGGGCTACAAAACCCAGCACTTGAATTTGTATGTTCAGACGTAAGTGCTTTAGCTACCTACGCTACAGAGCAAACACTAAAGCTAAATAATATTAAAGGCGAAGCGGTATTAAGTGATGGGCTTAAAAATATTACTGGTAAGTTTGATTTAATAGTGAGCAACCCACCGTTTCACACAGGGATTGCAACAGATTACACCGTAGCAGAAACATTTTTAGCTAATGCAAAACAGCACTTAACTAAAGCAGGAAAGCTAAATATAGTAGCTAATAGCTTTTTAAAATACCCGCCAATTTTAGAAACTCAGTTTGAAAACTATCAAACAGTATTTAAGAATAATAAATTTGCGGTATATAGCAGCTAGTTTGATTTTACGAAAAGCTTGAGCACTAAAAGTGCTTAAGCTAACTTTCGAATAAATATAAGAATTAATTTAGTTTTTTTCCTTCCTTTTCTGCTGTCTTTGCTAAACTAAAACTCTAAATAATTAATATTGACTCAGGCGATATTGAAATAATGCCTAAAAAAGTACATCAAAGTAGCATCCGAAAAGCACTAATAAATTTGATTATGCTTATAACAGCTATTTGTCTGTCGTTATCTATTTCGATATCGACATACTTAAGTGTTAAAGAGCAAAAGCAGTTAATTATCAATAAGCTTGTGATCCTTTCGGAAATTGTCGCTTTTGATGCCGGAGATTCAGTAGCCAAAGATGATCGAAAAACAGAAGAAAAACGCCTTAAATCATTCGAAAATATTCCTTTAGTAAAAAACATTCATATTTACTCAATAGAAAAAACATCTCAAAAACCCGTTTTTTTTATCAGCTTTAATGCAAAAAAAACCCCGCCAGTACCATTAAGAATTGATAGTGTAGATGAGCTAACTACGCCGCGAGTTACCAGCGAGCATATAGAGCTAACACGCCCTATTTATAATAATGAAAAGGTAATTGGCTATGTATATATGCGAGGCAGTTTAGAAAGCCTAGAAGTATACATAGAGCAAAAAATCTTAATTGATGTATTACTCACACTGTTGATACTTGCAGTTGTGTACTTTATTGCAGCTAAAATTCAGCGCCGCATTGCCAGCCCGATAGAGCAATTAAGTATGTTATTGCAAGATGTATCAAAAAATCATAATTACGATGCACGCGCTCCCATTACTGATGTAAAAGAAATTACTGCCCTGTCTAACAGTTTAAATATCATGCTTACACGCACTAAAAAGCAACTTGAGCGCCATGAAAAAGACAAACAAGAAATAAAGCAGCTAAACCAAAGCCTCGAAGAAAAAGTAAATCAAAGAACTATCGCTCTTAGAGAGGCCAATCAAGAGCTACTATCTACCCTTGAGCGAATGCATCAATACCAAACACAGATAGTTGAAAACGAAAAAATGGCCTCGTTGGGACAAATGGTCGCAGGTGTTGCTCATGAAGTTAATACTCCTATAGGGCTCGGTATAACGGGCTCAACTCTTCTACGCGATAAGCTGGCTGATATTCAACAAAGCTTTAATGACAAAAAGCTGACTTCAAGCCACTTAAAACGCTTTATTGACGAAGGTATTGAAAACTTAGATTTAATTTATCGAAATCTAAACCGTGCAGCAGATCTCATTTCAAACTTTAAAAAAGTTGCTGTTATTCAAGATGATGGGGTTAACACTCACATAAATATACATAAATTAATTAGTGATGTTTTAACATCAATACAATCGGAGTTGCTCCCTAAAAAACCCGTCGTTGTTATCAACTGCCCTACCGATTTAGCCATTCAAAGTAAGTCGGAGCCATTACAACAAGTATTTCAGCAGTTACTTATGAACTCTGTAATACATGGCTTTGTAGGGAAAGAAAATAATGAAATTCGCTTTGATGTAGAGCTGGTAGGGAAAAAGTTAACTATTGTTTATTCTGATAACGGCCAAGGCGTTGATAAAAATATTAAAAACAGAATATTTGATCCTTTTGTGACCTCAAAACGCGGGCAAGGCGCCAGCGGCTTGGGCATGCACCTAGTTTATAATTTAGTTACCCAAGCGCTAGGTGGCAGAATAATGTTTGATATTGAAGAGAAACACGGCACTCGATTTATAATTACGATTCCTTAAATAAAGATCACTTAAAAGTGCATTTATTTAAAATTTATCCTTGAATTAGTATTTAATGACCTCATTTAGAATGCATGTGGTAAACAAGTAACATTATTTAATTACATTAAATAAATATTACCAAGCAAATTATGAACTTTATTGGCTTTGCTGTATCACATACATTGATGAAAGGTTAGAAAATGATATAATTTCGCTTTGAATTAGTCTGATTATTTTAAGTACCTTATTTGATTGGTGGATGTATCAATTATCAAAGGAAAATGGCTTCGACTTTATGATTCAAATGACTACATCCATGAATATATCAATTAAACAGTAGTTTTTGCACAGCCCTTTTTTGTAGACTTTGGATACCCTACTGTTTTATTTTTATCCAATTTGTTTTTTCTTGTTAACAAATGGGTATAATCCTAATCTCTAGTAATCGGTTATAAATTCATCACCGATTTTTTGTAAATAAAATATTCCAAAAGGTTAATTAATAATGCAAACGCCAGTCATTCTAATCGTAGAGGATGAAGACGTAACTCGACTCAACCTCGTTAGTTTATTTGAAGCTGAAGGTTATAAAGTTATTGAAGCCATTGATGGCGATGATATGCATGACAAGCTTACAAATAACGATGATGTTAATCTTGTTGTTATGGATATCAATCTTCCTGGTAAAAACGGTCTTATTTTAGCCCGTGAATTACGCCAAAAGCGCAAAGTAGGCCTTATTTTCTTAACAGGTCGTGATAATGATGTTGATCGTATTTTAGGTCTTGAAATTGGCGCTGATGATTATATCACTAAGCCATTCAACCCACGTGAATTGACTATTAGAGCGCGTAACCTTATTACTCGTACAGCATTAGGCGGTGAAGAGTCGGCACTAGAAACAAATGGTGTGCTTACTTTTAACGGTTGGGAGCTTGACGAAAATAGCCGTTGCCTTACTTCTCCAAGCGGCGATGCTAAACGTTTACCTAAAGGTGAATACAGAGCACTTCGTTTAATGCTTGATTCTCCTGGTCGTATTTTTAGCCGTGAGCAATTAATTAAACACATGACAGGACGTGAGCTTCGTGCAAATGACCGTACTGTAGATGTTACAATCCGTCGTATTCGTAAGCACTTTGAAAGCGATAACTCTACTTCAGAGCTTATCAGCACCATTCATGGTGAAGGTTACCGCTTTATTGGTAAAATCGACGCTTAATTAGAGTAAAACTCGTTTACTCTAATTGTTGTAAAAATAAATGAAGGGCTTGTTGTCCTTCATTTATTTTATCTGCTAAAACATCTAACCACTTTTGTAATATCTCATCAGACTCTTCAATCGCACCATATTCCATTACTTTTGCATGTAACTGTACGTCGTTTAAACCAACAGAGCCTGCTGCCCCCTTAAGCTTATGCGCAACCGATTTATACTCTTCTCTGTCGTTTGAGCTAAGTGAAGTTAGCATTTCTTGTTGATACTGAGGATTTAGCTTTTCAAATAATTGACTACTACGCTTAAACACTTCTAAGCCCATTGAGTTAACAAAGTCTTCTATTGTTTCTACATCGAGTAAATGTGCATTAATTTCTTTAAGCGCTTCTTCGCTCACTTTTAATTGTGGCTCAGTGCACTTAGCCTGCTTAATATCAAATAAATCTGCGAGCATTTTATCAAGCTTAACGGTATTAATTGGCTTAGCCAACGCACCTTGAATAGAAATTCCTTCAAGCTCTTCTTCGGCGCTACGCACGTTAGCCGTAAGCGCAACTATAGGCAGTTTATCAAAGTGGCTGTCTGATCGTATGTGCTTAGCAACCACATCACCATTTATATCCGGCAACTGCATATCTAGCAGTACTAAATCTAAATCGTCTTCGGTTTCTACAAACGACAGTGCATCTTCGCCGGTTTCAGCCCAAAGCACTTCATGGCCTCGCTGCTCTAACAAGTTAGTTGCTATTTCAGCATTTAGCGGCACATCTTCTACAAGTAATATATATAAGCCTCGTCCAACATAGCTCTGCTCTGTAGGTGCTACACATAAACTAAGTGGAATTTGTACTGTAAAACAGCTGCCTTCGCCTTCACTACTATTAACTGTAATTGTGCCTTTCATAGCACTAACAAGTGCCTTAGTTACAGCAAGTCCAATGCCAGACCCTATTGCGTTAGTCCCTTTTAAATCGGGTGCTTTGTAGTACATATCAAATATTCGAGCAAGTTGATCTTGCGGAATACCTTGCCCAGTATCTGATATTTTAATAACTAGCCATGGCCCCTCTTCACGGTTTTCACGGCTACACTCAAGGGTCACTTTACCTTGCTGGGTAAACTTAACGGCATTATTAATAAGGTTCCAAACAACTTGGCGTAAACGTGTAGGATCAAGCAATGCATACACGTCTAGCTTGCCATTTCGCTCAATATTAAACTCTAACTCTTTTTGCTCAGCAATTAGACCTGCAAAGTTAACCACATCGTTTATAAAGTCTGAAACATTTATTGAGTCGGTTGCAATATCAAGCTGATCTCTATCTATTTTATCTAAATCTATAATATCGTTAAAAATATTACCGAGTGTTTCTGCACTCGAAAACACTGTATTACACCAGCTACGCTGTTGTTTGTTCATTTCTGTATCAAGCAACATGCGGGTTAAGCCAACAATACCATTAAGTGGCGTGCGTAACTCATGGCTCAGCGTGGCTATAAACTTACCTTTATCTTTGTAAGCTGTCTCAAGGGCTTGGGCCGCTTCTTTTCGACTAGTTATATCACGTCCAAAACCAAGCAAACCTATGTAGTCGCCCTCATCATTTATAAATGGCAATTTACGTAATTCAAACCAACGTTTTTCACCCTCAACCTCGTACCCTACATCTATAGTTATAGGCTTATGAGTTTGCTCAACTTGCTCATCGGTAGTCAGTACTTGAGATAAAAAGTGTGTAGGGAATATTTGTTCAGCACTTTTACCAATAATTTCGCTACTTGATTTCCCCATAACTTCTTCAAACATTTTATTACATCCGGCAAAAACACCATTGTTGTCGCGGTAGTAAAATAAATCGGGGGATGAATCAACTATAGAGCGAAGTAACATGCCTTGTTGAGCTAATTCTTGCTGCGTTTTTTTACGCTCTGCGATTTCTCGGCGTAGCTCTTCAATTGCACGGTGCTTGGCATGAAATGCCATTTTACGCTCATCAATCTCAATATTTAAACGATTGATATTGTCTTTTAAAGTTTGGTTTAAGAGTTTTTCTTGTTTTGTAGCACTATCTAAATAAGCGTAAGAGGCATCTAATTGACGAACAGAATTAAGTAATACAGTAATAATAAGAGGCGAGACAACGGCTGCAAAAAATACCACAGCTAAAATATCAACAATATGCAGCTCACCAATTGCCACGTAGTAAAACATGCTCGATAAAATAAGTGATGCAGATAACAATAAAGCATAACAAAAAGCTGCCGTTTTAAACTCACCAAATCGCTTTATTGAGCTAGAAAGAGCCCTAACCCAAGGGCTCAAAGAATAATCAGTCATACGTAATTTTATCTCTTAGCTGTATGCTTAAATATAAAGAAGGCAATGTGTATGTATAAACATGCTATTTTGCCAGATTTTAGCATTTTTATGTTACCTCTACTCATGTTGTGCGATAAAAACAGAAAATTTTCATGTTTGAATTCGCCCACTTCTTAAACTCATCATTTCAGCAATAAATTATTTAGTGTAAAATGCAGCGCTTTATTATGACCAATAACGAGTAGCGTACATGCAAACCAACATGCCCGATATAGCTGACACGGCTCCCGCCTTACAAACAGGTAAGTTAGACTGGGTTGGTATGGGCGAAATAGAACTGCCATTTATTTTTGAATCAAAAGATTTAGCACCCGTTACCGTTAACGCAAAAGCGCGTGCATTTGTTAACTTGCATAAAGAAGATGCTAAAGGCATCCATATGTCGCGCTTATTTTTAGCGCTCGACCTACTTTCTACCGAACAACAAGTTAACCCGCAAACTATTGCACAGGCACTCGATACATTTATAACAAGCCATGAAGGCTTAAGTGATAAAGCGCAAATAGAGTTTAAGTTTGAATTACCGCTACGTCGTAAATCACTATTAAGCGGTAAAGCAGGTTGGAAAAGCTACCCTATAACGCTTACCAGCACCATTGAAAATAACGTTATTAGCTACGAGTTAACCGTAGATGTAACTTACTCATCTACCTGCCCGTGCTCTGCAGCACTTGCAAGGCAGCTTATTCAAAATGCATTTAATGAAAAGTTTAACCAAGAGACGCTAAGTCAAAAAGATGTGCACGAATGGCTAGGCACTACGCAAGGTATTGTAGCTACGCCTCACTCACAGCGCTCAATTGCCAATGTAAAAGTTAAACTTGATAGCTCGTGCGATGAATTTGACGTTGTTAATTTAATTAATACGTTAGAAGCTGAACTTAAAACACCGGTTCAAGCGGCAGTAAAACGCGAAGATGAGCAAGAGTTTGCCCGCCTTAATGGTCAAAACTTAATGTTTTGTGAAGATGCTGCTCGTAAAATTAAAGCGGTTCTTGAAAACGATAACTTTAGTGATTACTGGCTGCAAATAAATCATTACGAATCACTGCATGCACACGACGCAGTGGCTATTGCGGTTAAAGGTGTTAGCGGCGGCTATAAAGCTTAACTTCCTTGAAGTGATAGTTTATAAATTCATACGGTAATTAACTCATAACACAAAGCTTTTAGGCACGTAAATTGCTTTAGTTGAGCAGTGTCAATTTGTTGTTATGGAGTTACCGTATGGAATTCGCTTTATTATCAATTTTAGTATTAGTGGTTGGGGCCTCAATTGTTGCGTCAAAATTTAATGATGATGGCGGAAACCCGTATCCTTTTACCCGTAAACAAACTGTGTTTACGCAGGTTGAAGGCGCATTTTTAAACCTGTTAGAACGTGCAGTTGGCGATCAATACAAAATAGTCAGCCGTGTTAAATTAATCGACGTGATTGATTGTAAGCAAGGCCTTTCTGCTAAATCTAAACGTGCTGCTTTAGCAAAAGCTAAAAATAAGCAACTCGACTTTGTATTAATCGACAAAGAAAAGTTGACCATTGTTGCCGCTGTTGATTTAGTTAACAACGCCAATAAAGATGGCCACAAAGCCCAACGCGATTGGTTTGTAAATGGCGCTTTAGAATCGGCTGGCATTCCACATATTCGTATGAAGGTTAAATCGGGCTACCGTCCTTCAGAAGTTCGCGATGCAATAATGTTTAAACTCGGAAAACCTGCTGCTGCGCAAACCCAGCGCCCAGTTCGCAACCGCGTACACAAACCAGCCGTGTTATCGCCTTCTCAAGCTAAAGCGCAAACAACCGCCTTAGCCGAAATATAAAATAGAATTAAATACTCTCCTAAAAGTATTTAAAGCGAGCTCATAAACAAGCTCGCTTTTTTGTTTTTTATAGCTAACTTCACGTATAATCAAGTTATTCAAACTCAGGAATTTAACACTATGAATGTTGGTATTATTGGCGCAATGGAGCCAGAAGTTAAAATTTTACGTGAAGCAATGCAAAACCCACAAATTTTAACTAAAGCAGGTTTCACTTTTTATACTGGCGAGTTAGCTGGAAACACAGTAACGCTTGTTCAATCTGGTATTGGTAAAGTTGCTTCAACTATTGCTACCACGTTACTGATTGATAACTTTAAACCTGATTGTGTTATTAACACAGGCTCTGCAGGTGGGTTTGATCCATCATTAAGTGTTGGCGATGTAGTCATTTCGTCAGAAGTTCGTCATCACGATGTAGACGTAACCGCATTTGGCTACGAAATTGGCCAAGTTCCACAAATGCCAGCAGGCTTTACAGCGCACCCAAAATTAGTAGAAGCTGCAGAGCAAACTATTGCACAAATTAGCGATGTTAAAACATTAGTAGGCTTAATTTGTACAGGCGATACTTTTATGTGTGACCCAGTACGTATAGACAAAGCACGCAGCGATTTCCCATCAATGCTTGCTGTTGAAATGGAAGGCGCATCAATTGCTCAAACGTGTTTTACACTTAATACACCGTTTGTTGTTATTCGTTCTATGTCTGACATTGCCGGTAAAGAGTCGCCGCAATCATTTGAAGAATACTTAGAAACTGCTTCAATCAACTCATCTAAAATGGTTGTCGCGCTTTTAGAAAAGCTAACGGCTGTAAGCCTTTAAATGCTTAGCAATATTGTTCAAAATCATTTGGACTTTATTGCCTTTATAATAGCGCTCCTCGCTGAGCGCTTTTTTCCTTTAGTGAGCTGGTACCACCCAAATACAGTATTAACCGCTGTTTTTAATGCTATTGGAAAACGGGTTTATAAACCAAGTGAACCTAAAAGCTACCTTTATTTAGCCTCCACCCTGGCCTGTACACTAGTTTTAAGCGTTATTCTTATTATTATTGTATTACTGCTCGAATTTGCCTTTTATCCTGAACTTCTCGCTGGCCTCATTTTATATTTGTGCCTTGAAAGCAAAGCGATAGATAAAAAAGCCCTGCGTGTTGCAAAGTTAGTAAAACAAAACCAAAAATCTACCGCACGTGAGCTATTAAAACCACTGCTTGCCAGAGAGGTTAACAAGCTCTCAGCGCAAGGTATAATTAAAGCCTTAATTGAGAGCTTAATTTTACGAACTGCTCGAAATTACTTTGTGGTTATATTCATATTTTTATTATTTGGACCCATTGGCGCTTTAGCATATCGGCTCCTCACTTTAATGCAGCAAGCTTGGCGCACCGATATCTCACCTAATAGCCACTTTTTAAAACCGCTTAAAATCATTTTGTTTATAATCGAATTTATTCCAATACGCCTACTTGCGTTAACAATTACCGCAAGTAAAGCCAGTAAACAAAGCATGCATTATATAAAGCACTATGGCAGACATTTTTATCAAACAAATACAGGCTGGATTTTAAGTGCGTGCTCTGCATCTATTGGCGTGCAACTTGGCGGACCTGCGGTTTACTTTGGTAAGCGCTTTAATAAAATGCGTATTGGTACTGATAGACTACCTTCACCCGATGATGTGCCCGTAATAATTAATAGATTAAATCAGGCTCGTGTATTTTGGTTTTTAGTCATTATCAGCATCGAAATATTAAAAGGAATTTAGTGGTTTTAGCTGCCAAAATACGAGCACAAAAAAACCAGCCTAAGCTGGTTTTTATCGTTTTAACTGCTGCGCTTACGCTACAGTAATATTCGCAAACTTACGTTTACCTACTTGGTAAATAGCCGTCGTGCCTTTTGCTACTTCAAGTTTAGTATCAGTGATTTTATCTTCACCGTTAAGTTTTACCGCGCCTTGCTTAATCATTCGCATTGCTTCAGATGTACTTGCTACTAAGTTTGCTTCTTTAAGCAAGTTAGCGATTAAAATACTGTCTTCTGCAATCGTAATTGTAAGCTCAGGGATTTCATCAGGAAGCGCTTTTTTCTGGAAACGTTTGATAAAATCGTCATGTGCCGCTTGCGCATCTTCTTCACTATGAAAACGAGCGATTAGTTCTTTAGCCAGCTCAATTTTAATATCGCGCGGGTTAGTACCTTGCTCAACACGTTCTTTTTGCGCTGCAATTTGCTCAATTGAAAGACCACTTAGTAAGTCGTAGTAGCGCCACATTAATACATCGCTAATCGACATTACTTTACCAAACATATCGTTTGGTGCATCAGTAATACCAATGTAGTTACCTAGCGACTTAGACATTTTTTGAACGCCGTCAGTGCCTTCAAGCAATGGCATCATTAATACAGTTTGAGGTTTTTGACCTTCTACTTTTTGCAGCTCACGGCCCATAAGTAGGTTAAAACGCTGATCAGTACCACCAAGCTCTACATCTGACTCAAGTGCAACCGAATCCCAACCTTGTACAAGCGGGTATAAAAACTCATGAATCGCAATAGGCTGACCGCTACCGTAACGCTTTTTAAAGTCGTCACGTTCTAGCATGCGTGCCACTGTTTGGTTAGCAGCAAGCTTAATCATACCTGCAGCACCTAGGTTTTCCATCCACGTAGAATTAAATGCAACCGTTGTTTTAGCCGGATCTAATATTTTAAATACTTGCTCTTTGTATGTTTCAGCATTGGCTAGTACATCTTCGCGAGTAAGTGGCTTACGCGTTACGTTTTTACCTGTTGGGTCACCAATCATGCCCGTAAAGTCACCAATTAAGAAAATTACCTCATGACCTAAGTCCTGAAAGGTCTTCATTTTATTAATTAGTACAGTGTGGCCTAAGTGTAAATCTGGCGCTGTAGGATCGAAGCCTGCTTTTATTTTTAGCTTTTTGCCCGACTTTAGTTTTTCAACTAGTTCGTCTTCAATTAATATTTCTTCTGCACCGCGTTTAATCTCTGCTAGAGCGGTTTGTAAATCCACTTTGTGTTACTCCAAAATTCTGCCGACGAAGGGGCGACTAGTTACTTGCGTAGTCACGGTTTAATAAAGGTTTAAACCGAATATATAGATGTAGCTAACATAACAAATTTCTACCTAATTAAAACAACTTTTTAAGTGATTCATGCAACTAAACAAAATCAATTGAGTCTTACCTAGGTAGAGCGTTAAAAAAGGCTTTCTAAGCCTGATTTTAGCGTAATTTAAGGTCAGTTTAAATCTACAAAACACTAGTATTCGTACATTATTAGGTATATCCTGCAATATTATGTATTTATTATCTTGACAGCAGAAAAAGGCACGTTATGGTTCACGTGGTTCGCACGCTCCCCAAAAAACACAAATTGCTTATATTAGGTTTGGTTTCTGCTATTGTTGGCTTAGCCTTTCTTCCTTCTGAAAAAGCCACTGCATCCAAAGACAATAGTGCAAATGCACTAGAGATTGGTAAACGCTACGAGTTACAAGTAAAAGTTGATGGAAACGAAAAATTAACTGAGCTAAATTCAGAGCAAGCAGCAGAAAAGTTACCAGAATACGACTTTGTCGATCATAAAGTTAAAAATGGCGACAATTTAGCAATTATCTTCAAGCGAGCTGGCTTTTCAGCGCAAACGCTTCATAAACTAATTAACACAAACGCAGAAACACGCAAGCTAACAAAAATTCACCCCGGTGAAGTACTTAGCTTTGCTACCGCTGAAGATGGCTCTTTAGCACAACTGCGTTATGTAATTTCAAAAACTGATACGCTGTTTGTTACCTTAAATGATGAAGGTAATTACGATACAGCTATCGACAGTAAAGAAATTGAAACGATAACCAAAACCGCTGGCGGTGAAATATCTAACAACTTTTGGACGTCTGCAATTGCTGCAGGATTAAGTGAACGTCAAATAATGAACTTTGCGGATATTTTTGGTTGGGATGTCGATTTTGCAAACGACATTCGTAAAAACGATCAGTTTGGTTTAATTTACGAGTCTCACTACGTTGATGGTGAGTTTATTGGTACTGGTAAAATTATTGCTGCAGAATTTATAAACCAAGGCCAACGCTTTGCAGCTATTCGACACACCGACGGCAACTTTTATACGCCTGAAGGTCGCAGCATGAAAAAGGCATTTTTACGCGCACCCGTTAACTTTAAATATATTAGTTCAAGCTTTAACCCTAAGCGTTTACATCCAGTTACTGGGCAAGTAAGAGCTCATCGCGGTATTGACTACGCAGCACGTACAGGCACGCCTGTAGTTGCATCAGGTAACGGTAAAGTAATTAAAGCAGGTTACAGCAAATATAACGGTAACTATGTATTTATCAGCCATGGTACACAGTACGTAACTAAGTACTTACACCTTAACAAAAAGCTGGTTAAAACCGGCCAAAAAGTTAAGCAAGGCGATAAAATTGGTACTGTTGGTTCAACAGGTCGCGTAACAGGCGCTCACTTACACTATGAGTTTTTAGTTAACGGTGTTCACCGTAACCCTAAAACCGTTAAGCTTCCTAAGTCAGAGCCACTACCTCGCTCAGAGCTTGCTAAGTTTAAACCTATTGCTGATAACTTTATTGCACAGCTAGAACGCAATCGCGAACTACAGCTAGCACTTAAGTAACGTTAAGTTATAGATAATAAAAAAGCCTTTGCTGGGTAACCCGCAAAGGCTTTTTTGTGTTTTTTATTAATTTATTAGTTCATTAATACATAAATAAGCTGCACTACTATAGACAGCATAACAAGCGGCCAAATATATTTGCTGTATTTGGTTGCTCCATCAAGCCCCATTTTACTTTGGTACTTTTCTAGTAACGGAATAAGCACTGCCAGGGCTACAAACAAGCAAATTAAAATAACAAATATGTTCATAGCGATTCCTACGGTAACTCATGACCTTTAGCACTTACATAAAGTGCATACCAATGTTCGCGGCTTAGCTCTACATTTACAGCATCACAAGACGCTGCAATTCGCTTAGCGTTAGTTGTGCCAATAATTGGCTGTATAGATGCAGGATGGCGTAGCAACCATGCTAGTACAATAGCTTCTGGCGAAGTTTCGTAAAGTGCGGCAAGTTTATTAACAAGTATGCTGGTATTTATATCGGCTTGCGATGCATTTGATAAGTCGCTCCCTGTATATAAACCTTGGCACAAACTACCCCAACTTTGTATTTGAATATCAAAATGGCGACAGTATTCAACACTGCCAGGGGTAAAGTTTAGGTCTTTACCATCAGCATTACCTGCATAAACACCTTCATCAACAAACTGGTGTTTTTGTAAGCTTGCTTCAATTTGATTAGCCACTATTGGCATATCGAGTGCGTGTTGTAAAAAGTTCATTTGATGTTGCTGCATATTCGATACAGCAAAATTACGCACTTTGCCGCTTTCTTGTAAGCAGCTAAATATTTGCGCTATTTCATCTACTTCCATAAGCGGATCTGGACGGTGTAGCATAAGTACATCGAGGTAATCTGTGTTTAAACGCTTTAATGAGCCTTCAACTGACTCCTCAATCCATTTTGCTGAGAAGTCATAACGCTTAGGTCCTTGCTCGTCTTCAAAGCGAATACCGCACTTAGATTGAATATACATTTTTTCTCTAAGTTCTGGACGCTCACTTAATGCTTTACCAAAAACCTGCTCTGCTTTACCAAAGGTATAAATGTCGGCATGGTCAAAAAAGTTAATTCCGCCTTCAAAGGCATTATCTATACATTCATGAGTTTGCTTTAGGTGTGCGCTAGTAATTGCATCTTTGTTCCAACCACCGCCTAAACCCATGCAACCAAATACAAGTTTACTAACATGAGGTAAGTGTTTTGCTAAAGGTGTGTGAAGCATGATAACTGTCCTTAAAGTTTAGAAGAGTCATCACTGTAAACAAAAACGCTGTATCTATCTACAAATTAGGCACAAAAAAAAGCGCAGTAAACTGCGCCTAATGGTTGGTTTAATTTTAAAGCGAGAGCTTAGCCAACAAGTGCTAGCAATATACCAGCAGCTACTGCGCTACCTAAAACACCGGCTACGTTTGGCCCCATCGCATGCATAAGTAAAAAGTTATGAGGGTTATTTTCAAGCCCTACTTTATTAACTACTCGAGCAGCCATTGGTACAGCCGACACTCCCGCTGCGCCAATTAATGGGTTAATAGGGGTTTTAGAAATTTTATTTAAGCCTTTTGCCATAAATACGCCCGAAGCCGTACCAATTGCAAAAGCCAATGCACCAAGTACTAAAATACCAATAGTCTCAACTGTTAAAAACTTATCTGCTGCTAGTTTAGAGCCAACAGCTAAGCCTAAAAATATAGTGGTTATATTGATGATTTCGTTTTGAGCGCTATTACTTAATCTATCTACAACACCCGACTCACGCATCAAGTTACCTAAACAAAACATACCTACAAGTGGTATAGCCGCAGGTAAAAACATCGCAGTTAAGCTAAGCACCATTAGAGGAAATACAATTTTCTCTTTTTTAGATACTTTGCGCAGCTCAGGCATTTTAATTTGACGCTCTTGAGGTGTTGTTAGCGCACGCATAATTGGCGGTTGAATAATTGGTACAAGTGCCATGTAAGAGTAAGCCGCTACAGCTATTGCGCCAAGTAAATCTGGTGCAAGCTTTGAGGCTAAAAATATTGCTGTAGGGCCATCGGCGCCACCAATAATGGCAATAGCTGAGGCATCTTGTAAGGTAAATTCAAAACCAGGCACATAGTTTAATAGTATTGCACCAAACAACGTTGCAAAAATACCAAACTGCGCAGCAGCACCAAGTAATAACATACGCGGATTAGCAATTAGCGCACTAAAGTCTGTTAATGCCCCTACGCCCATAAAGATTAATAACGGGAATATTCCCGTATCAATACCTACGTAATAAACGTAGTAAAGTAAACCACCGGGATCTGACAAACCCGCCACAGGAATATTAGTAAGTATTGCGCCAAAGCCAATAGGAAGTAGTAACAGTGGCTCAAAGTTTTTAGCAATTGCTAAAAACAATAATAAGCACCCTACTGCAATCATTATCAAACCAGGAAACGTAAAGTTAGCAATACCTGTAGCATGCCAAAGGTTTAAAAGTGCTTCCATTTAAACTCTCCCTTAAGCTAACGCTATAATTGCGTCGCCTGTTGTTACCGAGTCACCCTCAGAAACAAGCACTTCAGCTATAGTACCGGTATGCATTGCACGTACTTCGGTTTCCATTTTCATGGCTTCCATAATTACAACTACATCACCTTCGTTAACTACTTGGCCCGCTTTTACTTTTACTTTAAAAATATTACCGGCTAACGGTGCATTTAAAGTTTCGCCAGAAGCAACCGATGCAGACTGAGGTAAATGCTCAGAGTCTTTAAGGGTTACTTCTTTAAGCTCTCCGCCTTGCGCTACAACTACATCATAAACTTTACCGTCTACCTTAACGCTGTATTGCTCTGCTTTTACGCTATTTTTACCTGCTGGTTTTGCAGCCGGTTTATTCGCTTCATCGTCAGCACTTGGTACTGCTTCAAACGCATCTGGGTTATTACGGTTTTTAATAAACTTAAGGCCAACTTGTGGGAATAACGCATAAGTTAGTACATCGTCTATTTGATCATCACAAAGCGTTAAGCCTTGCTCTTTTGCCTCTTTAAGTAACTCAGCTTCAAGCGTTGCAAGCTCTGGCTGTATCTTATCAGCAGGACGACATGTAATAACTTCGCTACCATCAAGCACTCGCTCTTGTAGCTCTTTATTCATAGGTGCTGGCGTTAAACCGTATTCACCTTTTAGTACACCGGCAGTTTCTTTAGTAATTGTTTTATAACGCTCGCCAGTAAGTACGTTAAGTACAGCTTGTGTACCTACAATTTGTGATGTTGGTGTTACAAGTGGAATAAAGCCTAAGTCTTCACGTACACGTGGGATCTCAAGTAACACTTCATTTAGCTTATCGGCAGCGCCTTGCTCTTTAAGTTGGTTTTCCATATTAGTTAACATGCCACCAGGTACTTGAGCTAATAAGATTCGTCCATCAACTCCCTTAAGGCTACCTTCAAACGCAGCGTATTTTTTACGTACGTCCCTAAAGTAAGCCGCTATCTCTTCAAGCTGATTTAAATCAAGCTCGGTATCGCGAGCAGTTCCTTCAACAATCGCTACAATAGTTTCTGTTGCAGAGTGACCATAAGTCATACTCATAGAAGAAATAGCGGTATCAAGCATATCGATACCTGCATCAATTGCTTTTTGATACGTTGCAGTACTTAGCCCCGTAGTAGCATGACACTGCATAGCAATAGGAACAGACACAGTTTCTTTAAGTGCTTTTATAAGCTCTTCTGCATCGTATGGCTTTAATAAACCCGCCATATCTTTAATACAAATTGAGTGACAACCCATATCTTCAAGCTGTTTTGCAAGAGTTAACCACATATCAAGTGTATGAACAGGGCTTACTGTATACGAAATAGTACCTTGCGCATGCGCACCAACTTTAACAGCCGCCTTAATTGCAGTTTCTAGGTTACGTACGTCGTTCATTGCATCAAAAATGCGAAATACATCAACACCGTTTTTGTGTGCGCGCTCTACAAACTTTTCAACTACGTCATCAGCATAATGGCGGTAACCTAATAGGTTTTGGCCGCGTAATAGCATTTGCTGTTTAGTGTTTGGCATTGCCTTTTTAAGTGCACGAATACGCTCCCACGGATCTTCACCTAAATAACGAATACATGAATCAAATGTTGCGCCGCCCCACGATTCAATCGACCAATAACCTGCATCATCTAACTTGCTTGCAATAGGAAGCATGTCGTCTAAACGCATACGTGTTGCTAATAAAGACTGGTGAGCGTCGCGTAATACTAATTCTGTTAATTTTAATTTAGCCATGTGTGTGCCCCTTAGTTATTATTTGATTTGTACTGAGCAATGGCAGCACTAATAGCAGCGATGTGCTCACTAGGCACACCTTGAGATTTAAAAGACGGTGATTTAACCGATGTTGTCACTTCTGGTTCGCTAAAACGCGCAACCAAGTTAGACATAAGAACAACCGCACCAATTAATATCGACAAAAATACAAACACCCCAACCATACCGGTTAGCATTAAGCTACCTGCAGTTGTAAGTAGAGCACCTATATCCATTACTCTCCCCCTTAAAACCCACATCGAAATAAAAAATCGATTTATTTAAATAATTATTCACTGGATGATAACAAAACTAATAGCTTTGTCTACACCTTGTAAATTGGTAAAACCAATTAAAATAAAAATAACATATCACCCCCTTGGTTAACATAACTAAAACAGCCATAAACACCGCTACGTATAGATGATAAAAATAACGGTTATAGGCAAAGGTTATATCCATAACTTTAACAATCCATAAATACCATTAAAAATAGCGCGTTACAGGTATAGTAACCTTAAAGCCAATTGGTAAAATGTAAATTGGTCTTACCAAAAAAGCGTTAAACTTAGGTATCTATATATCTTGTTTACTAAAATTACATAGGTGTGAATAAGTTACATAACAAAGCGTAAAAATTACTAAGCCAATAGTCACCTATAATTATCAAAAAACAATTAAACAATTGATAAATAACAACAAAATAAACTGGCATGTAACTGGCATTAGTTATTCCGAACGATTTGATAAACCAAGGAGAAGACAATGTTACGCTGGACAATCACATTTTTAGTTATTGCTTTAATCGCTGCAGTGTTAGGTTTTGGTGGCATCGCAGGTGCCGCAGCTGGTATAGCAAAAATTATATTTTTTATCTTTTTAGTACTTTTAGTGATTTCATTAGTTTCAGGTGCGCTACGTGGTAAATCACCCAGGTAGATAAGGCATACGACTGACCAACACTAAATTAATTAATACTTACAAGGAATTACACTATGAACTCTACAACTTTAAAAGCAGCCTTAGTCGCAGTATTTGCAGGTTTTTTCATGATGGGTTGTGAAGACAACCACGCAGAAGAAGCAGGCGAGCGTATTGATGAAGCAGTAACTGACGTGCAAAACTCTGTTGAAGATGCATGTGAAAATGTAAAAGAAGGCGTTAACGCAGAAGAAACTAACTGTTAATTCTTCGCCTTTAGAAAAAAGCGGCTTACGAGCCGCTTTTTTGTGCCTGCAATAAAATCCTCACTTTAAAGCTGCTCATTTAGGGGCTTACTGTTAAAATGTCAAAAAATACGCTTTAAGTAAATACAATATGGCATTCACAACTACCTACACGCTTGATAAACCTTATTTTTACGAGTGCTTTGACGAGTCGCTTCCTTATAGTAAACGCGCCAAACCCAAGTATTTTTTACTAGTACTACTTATTGCGCTTGGTTTATTTGGTATTTATGGATTGGACGATCATTACCTAGGTACATTTATGATCATGTTAGCCGTGCTGGAATGCGTGGCATTTTACTACCGCCGACCTTGGTGGGTTACTAGGCAAATGTTTAGCAGAGCATCAGGCTCCGAGGTTACGCTCACTTTTGATGATGAAGGCATTAAATCGTCTAATCATTACAAAAGCTACCAACTAGCATGGCAAGATATAACTGAGGTAGTAAATACACCAAACGGTTTGTTAATTAAAAATAAAAGCGGTATGCAATACATCTCAAAACAAATACTAAGCCCTGAAACACTCGATTTTATAAACAAAAAAGCCACTCAGTGAGTGGCTTTTTAACTAGCTGAGTAAATTACTCAACTACGTATACGTGTTGATTAAGCATTGCCCGGATTAGGGTTCGACTTTTCAGCTTGTATGCGCATGTAAATCTCTTCACGATGCACAGATACGTCTTTAGGTGCATTAACACCAATTCGAACTTGATTTCCTTTAACACCTAGAACGGTAACTGTTACTTCGTCACCAATCATTAGGGTTTCACCTACTCTACGAGTTAGTATTAGCATTCTCTTGCTCCCATGTTCCAATAAAAATTATAAGATTCCGCTTAAACATATTAATGAAAAATCGATTGAAAAGTAAGTAAAAACTCCCAAACTACTCATTTTCCGTTAAAAATGTTTTATGTAATGCACGAACAGCCAACTCTAGGTACTTTTCATCTATTAAAACTGAAATTTTAATCTCTGACGTAGAGACTAAAACCACGTTAATATTTTCCTGCGCCAATGCATCAAAAAATAAACTAGCTACACCAGAATGCGATTTCATACCCATTCCAACAGCAGACACTTTAGCCACTGTGGTTAATCCGCTAATATTATCGGCGCTTAATTGAGCTTGTTGCTCAGTAATTAATTCAAGCGCTTGCAGATAGTCATTCGAGTGCACAGTAAAAGCATAGTCTATTTTTTCAAAGTTATGATTATCTTGATTAATCATATCTATTTCGACGCCATTATCGGCAAAAAGTTTCAAAATTTTTGCAAGGTATTGAGTGCCACTTGGCATACCTTGTACCTTAATTAAACATTCGTCGCGATTAAACGCAATACCCGAAACAACCTTACTTGGCATGTCGCTTTCCTCAAAGCTAATTAATGTGCCTTCATCAGGGTTAAAGCTTGAAAGCACCCTAAGCGGAACATTGTGTTTACCTGCCGCCTCTACAGAGCGAATATGCAATACTTTAGCGCCTAAACTAGCCATCTCTAGCATTTCAGCAAAGGTTACTTGGCTCATTCGACGTGCATTAGGTTCAACACGAGGATCTGTAGTATATACGCCATCAACGTCTGTATAGATCTGGCATTCATCGGCTTTTATTGCGCCGGCAATTTCTACTGCTGAGGTATCTGTGCCACCACGGCCAAGGGTTGTAATATTGCCCTCAACATCACGCCCCTGAAAACCCGCAATAATAGCAATGCGGTTATGCTCAAGCTCATGCTTTAAACGCGTAGCAGCAATGTCCTCAATTCGGGCTTTGCCAAACATGTTGTCGGTTTGAATATTAACTTGATCAGCAAGTAGGCTTACGGCCGAATGGCCACGCTTTATAATAGCCATAGCTAGAAGCGATACAGACACCTGCTCTCCGGTGCTAATTAATACATCTAGTTCACGGCTACTCGGGCGAGCATCAATTTGTTTGGCGAGATTAATTAAGCGGTTGGTTTCTCCCGACATAGCCGAGAGCACCACAACCACTTGATGACCTTGTTGCCTAGTTTTAACAACAAGGTCGGCGACCGCCTCTATTCGCTCTATTGAGCCAACTGAAGTGCCGCCATACTTTTGGACAATAAGTGCCACGTAATCTTAAACTTTCTCGGTTACCCAAGCTGTTACGCTATCAAGCGCTGTGTTTAAGTTTTCAGGCTGAGAACCACCCGCTTGAGCCATATCAGGACGACCGCCGCCTTTACCGCCGACTTGAGAAGCCATGTGGTTTACAAGCTCACCGGCTTTAACTTTACCTGTTAAGTCTTTAGTTACACCGGCAATTAGGCTTACTTTGTCGCCACTGGCAACACCAAGGGCAATAACACCTGAGCCAATCTTGTTTTTAAGGTCATCAACCATACCACGAAGCGCTTTAGACTCAGTACCTTCAACGTTTGCAACTAATAGCTTAACGCCATTAATTTCTACTATCGAATCAAGTAAAGACGCACCTGCAGCACTTGCTAGCTTGTCGTTAAGCTGAGCAATTTGCTTTTCAAGGCCTTTAGACTTTTCAAGTAACGCAGTTACTTTTTCAAGTACTGATGCGCTATCGCCTTTAACAAGCGCTGCAACATCGTTAAGCTGTTGCTCTTGCTCGCTTACATACGCTACGGCATCTGCGCCAGTTACTGCTTCTATACGGCGAACGCCTGCAGCAATACCGCTTTCAGATACAATTTTGAATAAACCAATATCGCCAGCTCGCTCAACGTGTGTACCACCACAAAGCTCAATTGAGTAATCACCAATTGTTACTACGCGTACTTCGTCGTCGTACTTTTCGCCAAACAGCGCCATAGCACCTTTAGCTTTAGCATCATCAATTGCCATAAGTTCAGTGTTAAGTGCAAAGTTACGACGAATTTCGTCATTAACTACACGCTCAATTTCACGCAGCTCATCTTTTGTAACAGCTTCAAAGTGAGAAAAGTCAAAACGTAAACGGTCAGCTTGAACTAGCGAGCCTTTTTGGCCTACATGTTCACCCAACAACTGACGAAGTGCTTCATGTAAAATATGCGTAGCTGTGTGGTTTTTCTTGATGCTATCACGGCGTGCGTCATCAATAGTGGCATCCACTTTATCGTTAACACCAATACGCCCTTGTACTGTACCGTGGTGCGCAAATGCATTACCAAGTTTAGTGGTGTTAGTAACATTAAACTCGCCACCAGCAACGCTAATAGTACCGGTATCGCCAGTTTGGCCGCCCGATTCTGCGTAAAACGGTGTGCGGTCTAGTATTACAATGCCTTCTTGGCCATCTTCTAATAACTGTACGGCTTCGCCACCGGCAAAAATTTCTACCACTGTTGCGCTGTAATGCGTGCTGTCGTAGCCTTTAAACTCAGTAAGCTTTTCTGATTTTAATTGCTCGTTGTAATCTGCACCAAATTTACCCGCTTGCTGCGCAGTTTTACGCTGTACAGCCATGCATTCTTCAAAGCCTTTATGATCAATCGTCATTTGGCGTTCGCGCGCAACATCGGCGGTTAAATCGGCAGGGAAACCATACGTGTCGTAAAGTTTAAATACTAAATCACCTGGGATCACATCGCCTTTAAGGTCACTTAAGCTTTCTTCTAAAATAGCTAAGCCACGTTCAAGTGTTTTACCAAACTGTTCTTCTTCAATGCGAAGTACTTTTTCAATAATTTCTTGTTGCTTAGCAAGCTCTGGGTACGCTTGACCCATTTGCTCAATAAGTGCAGCAACTAATTTAAAGAAAAACGCGCCTTGTGCGCCAAGCTTATTACCGTGGCGAACCGCACGACGAATAATACGACGTAGTACGTAACCACGGCCTTCGTTAGATGGCATAACACCGTCTGAGATTAAAAACGCACACGAACGAATATGATCCGCTACTACGCGAAGTGACTTATCGTCCATATCTTGCGCGTTAGTTACGCTTGCAGCTGCTGCAATTAAGCCTTGGAACAAATCGATTTCGTAGTTTGAATGCACGCCCTGCAAAATAGCAGAAATACGCTCAAGGCCCATTCCTGTATCAACAGATTGCTTAGGTAATGGCAGCATAGTACCGTCGCTTTGACGGTTGTACTGCATAAATACTAGGTTCCAAATTTCGATAAAACGGTCGCCGTCTTCCTCTGGAGTGCCCGGAGGACCACCCCAAATGTGCTCACCGTGATCGTAAAATATTTCAGAACACGGACCACACGGGCCTGTATCACCCATAGACCAAAAGTTGTCTGAGGTAGCAATACGAATAATGCGATCTTCACTTAAACCAATATCTTTTGACCAGTACTCAAATGCTTCTTCATCATCATGATAAATAGTAACAAGCAGTTTTTCTTGAGGTAATTTAACAACCTCAGTTAAAAACTCCCACGCAAACTTAATTGCTTCTTGCTTAAAGTAATCACCAAAGCTGAAGTTACCTAACATTTCAAAAAATGTATGGTGGCGCGCCGTGTAACCAACATTTTCTAAATCGTTATGTTTACCACCAGCACGTACACAACGCTGCGAGCTTGTCGCACGTGTATATGGGCGTGATTCAGCGCCTAAAAATACATCTTTAAACTGCACCATACCGGCGTTGTTAAATAACAACGTGGCATCGTTACCCGGAATAAGCGAGCTTGAAGGTACAACTTGGTGTTGTTTGCTGGCAAAAAAGTCTAAAAACTGTTGCCTAATTTGTGCGGTAGTCATGTGCTGCATTTGAAAGTCTCACCTGTATTTACTGTGCTTGCATTGCAAAATTAATTTCATCGTAGCTAAACCCTCGATACATTAAGTAGCGCACGCGCTTAGCTTTGTCTTTGTAATCGAGATTTGGCGGTGTATCCGAATATTTTTTGTTGTACGCATCCTGCGCCAGCTCAAACCAATCTATTTCAAGCTCTTCAACTACTCTTTCAAGTAGCGAACGGTCAATCCCTTTGCCCATGGCTTCGCTTTGAATACGCTTAAGCCCGTGGCATTTAAATATGTGTTTTCTTACAAAGCCTTCACAGTATCGCTGCTCATTAATAAAATTGTGCTCTTCGCACCAATTAAGCAGGTTTTCGATAAACTCGTTTGTGGCTTCTTTTTGCTGTAGTTTTTGCGTTAACTCACGGCGCGAATATTCTTGGCGCCCTAGTAACCAAAGTACATAATTTTTTAGCTTTTGCTTTAACTTATCATCCATTAAGCGTCAAAACGCCCGCTTGTATCGCTGCTAAGTGGCTTAACATTGCTATCGTCACTTGGTGGCACAATTGGCATAAAAATAGCCTGATAAGATACAAAAAAGCTAATGTAGCAAATTGGCATTAAAATCAATAGTGGTAAGAACGATAAGAACATAGAAAGCGCCATAAATAATGCGCAAATAACGCCAAATACGCCCAGCGGAAATAAATTATGGTAAAACACCATTAACGACTTTTTAAGTGCCGTTAAAATACGTGCTTCTTTACTAAAGTAAACAAGCGGTACAGCGTACGCAAATGCCGTTAAATAAATAAGCATCGCCATAAAAAATAAAATAACATTAGCGCCAGATATACTCTCAAGCATTTGCTCAAGTGCTACGTTTGGATCAAGCCCTGGTTGGCTCATAACAGCCACTGCATCGGCAAATAAACCATTAGCAAGTAACGCCATTAAAATACCCGCACCCATTTGATAAAGCGCCAAACGCAGTAACCCTAAACGATTCCCCTTTGCCGAAAACGGTTTGAGTATATCGGCCAGCATAATTTTACCGCCTTGCTGTTTTGTAAGCACCGCCTGATAAAATCCAGCGGTTAAAAACGGCGTAGCTAGTGCTGCAACAACTTGCAGTAAAGGTAAAAATAAAGACAGTAGCCCTACAATGCCAATAAATAAATGCATAAAAATAAAGGTTGCTGGCTGGGTTTTAAAAATAAGCCATCCGGCTTTAAACCACTTTAGGCCTGCATCAGCTTTAAAAATTCGTAATTCTGTAGACATACTTGCTCTTAATTTAAAACGAAACACGCCAAGTATAACTTGGCGTGAGGGGGGATTAATAGACAGAACGCAATTAAATGCTTAAGGTTTTTTAATTTTCTTAATGTCTAGCATGTGCGCGCCGTGCTTAATTTTAGTTTCTAGGTACGACTTATTACCTGCAACACCCGCTTTAATGTGTGCGTGAGTACCAATGACTGAGTCAACCTCAATACCTGCATCTCTGAGTGCATTAAGCTTTTTAGGGTTATTAGTCATTAATTTAACGTGGCTTAAGTTAAGTGCATTAAGCATTAACACCGCATCCGAAAAATCACGTAAATCGTCGGCAAAGCCTAAGTGGTTATTAGCCTCGTAGGTGTTCATACCTTGCGATTGCAGTACATAGGCATCAATTTTATTGTACAAACCAATACCGCGCCCTTCTTGGCGCAAATATAGTAAAACACCGCCTTTTTCGTGCATCATTTCAATACATTCATTTAATTGCTCACCGCAATCACAACGTGACGAATGAAATACATCTCCTGTTAAACACTCAGAGTGCATACGAATAAGCGGCACAGCTTGCTCGGTATCGGCGTTATTAAACACCATAGCAATATGCTCTTGGCCATCTTTTAAGTCAGTAAATGACACTATTTCTGCAGGGATATCACTGTTTTTGCCAACATTAAGCTGGACTCTTGCTCTTACTTGCGCCACGACAAATCCAAATATTTAAATAACTACGACACGATAAGGTGATAATATCACAAACGTTTAAATTTAGATCGTAGTACAACATTGTTTATCGCAATTATATGGCGACGACAGCCGCTGTTTTCAATGATTAACCGCAATTTAAAACACCCTCAACAAATGAGTTAAGCATTTACGTTCATTTACCCATTTTAATGACAACCATTCTTATTTGGTGTACGTTATTATAAAGTATAAATATTAATAGGGATTATTATGAAGCCACAGCAACTCGCCTTATTTGTTGGTTTAAGTTTATCAGCGCTAAGCGCAACTACTTTAAGCACCCAAGCACTAGCTAGCCAAGCAAACGACCCTCAACGTGTTTTTAGCCAAGCATACAAAAATTATTTAGCTGCCGTTAAAGCAGACGAAAATGTACAACAAGCTGCAGAACTTGCTTACACATCGGGTAAAGCTGTTTATGGTAAAAACGACGACAACACCGCTAATTTAGCAATTAACTACGCTAAGGCGATTAATGGCTATGGGACAGAGCTAACTGA
The DNA here is from genome assembly GCF_005886985.1 of Pseudoalteromonas sp. S3178. NCBI lineage: Bacteria > Pseudomonadati > Pseudomonadota > Gammaproteobacteria > Alteromonadales > Pseudoalteromonadaceae > Pseudoalteromonas > Pseudoalteromonas sp. S3178. Next base: position 80,026 of record NZ_PNCW01000025.1, read on the forward strand.
GCAACGCTTTAATCTCTACAAAGAAGCGCACACCATTTTGGCAGGTAATCATGGGGAGCAATCTGTAGAAGTTATTGATGCTTTATTTGGTCAGGCAAACTTCGCTCCATCGGCTTATCAAGCAGATAACTATTTAGAACAAATAATTGAAATAGCCGAAACACAAAACAACCCTAAGTTTGTAGCCGACATGAAGCTCGAAGCTGCAACGCTACTTGCTAAAAAGCATAGCCACAAAAAATACCGTGAAGCCAAAAACTACCTAGAAGCCGCCGACGAATACTACCGAGAAAACGTACCTAATGGCTCAGTAGAACAAATTAAGGCCGATTTTTTAATGGCTTCTTTTGCCGAAGGCAGAAAGAGATACAGCCAAGCCATTGAGCGCTTAAACAATATAGTTACCGTGTTTGACGAAAACTTAAGCTTTGATCACAGTGCAGAGCTAACAGCTCATTCGCGCCTTGTTAGCCTGTACGAAAAACAAGGCAAAAGCGATGAAGCAACTAAGCATTGCCTAGCTATTGCCCAAATGGTGCCTTGGAAAGAATCCCAACAGCAAACACCGCTCTACCGTGTTCATCCTGAGTACCCTCAAAATAAAGCTAGATTTCGTAGCGATGGTAGCGTTGTTATGGAGTTTGAAGTAGATACTGCAGGCTTTGTTAAAAACCCTAAAGTACTTAGTTCAGAAGGTGGCAGCGCATTTGAAAAGTCAGCTCAAGCTGCCATAGAACAATGGCGTTACGCGCCAAAGTTTGAAGATGGTAAACCGGTTAGCGCTGTAACTCAGGTGCAACTCGACTTTAAAATTAACCGATAAGCTAAAATATAAAAAAGCGCCATATGGCGCTTTTTTTAAATTTATAAATTAGCTCTAAATCTTAGCGAGTATTTTATCGCTTGCCGCTTCTATTAAATCAAGCACACTTTCAAAGCCGTCATCGCCGCCGTAGTATGGGTCGGGTATAGCGCTTTGGCTTTGCTCGCCGTATTCTAAAAACAGTGCCAGCTTGTAATGTAAATGCGCAGGGCATTGCGCTTTTAAATCAGCTAAATTTTGTGTGTCGGCCGCTAAAATTAAATCAAACTCAGTAAAGTCACTGGTGCGCACTGGGCGCGAAAAAATACCTTTAAAGCTATAACCGCGTTTTTCACCCGCAGCCATTGAGCGGCTATCTGGCATTTTACCTTCGTGATAACCAATAGTACCTGCCGAGTCTACTTTTACCTCAACACCTAATTTTTTAGCGCGTGCTTTTAACACCGCCTCTGCTGTTGGCGAGCGGCAAATATTACCTAAACACACTATAAGTACTTTTTTCATCAGGCAGGCTCCTTAAAACTGTTTTAAAATATTCGCATCATACTCATCAACGTTAAGCGTAACGTTATACTTTGCAGCCACACTATCAAGCTCTGTTTGCTTTATGGCTAATTCGTCCATGGTAATAGTGTTATCGTCTAGCTGCCATAAAAGTCGTGAGCCCGCATAACTATAATGAATCGCTAATAACGCATCGGCATTACCTTCGCGCCCTGCTGCTTTTAACTTAGCCATTTTGCGGGTTATTTTGTTAAGTGCTTTTTTAAGCTCCCACACATAAACAACTTCTGTCATAAACGTATGTGTACGGTATTTATTTAACAGCCAGCCAATCGCCAAACTTGTTATAACAACACCGGTTAAATTCCAATGAAAATGGCTCCCGCTTTCATCAGGAAATAGCGCAATTAATGTTTGCGATATAGCCAAGCTGCCAACAGCCAAACCCGCTGCACAACCTGCAATTACCCGATTTAAATGCTTGCGGTAACGTGCTTTATCTATTTGTATGAGTTGCATAACAGCCTAAAAATTTATAAGTAAAAGAATACAAAACGCTATTGTAACTAAACCCCGCAATTTTTATAAAATTATTTAACCCCTTTTTGATTTGCCCCCCGTTATAGCTTTTAAATAACCCAAATAAGTTTACTCGGAGCGGCTTATGCACACACTTGAAGTACCTAATAACTCAGCATTTATTAAAACATCAACCGCCGTAATTGGCGGTGCAGTAATGACCTTTGCGGCTTTTGCGTTTATGCAATATTTAATCTCTGGCGAGCAGCGCGCGCCTATAAAGCTCGGCGGCGATATTATTGTAGAAATTTTTCAGGCACCAGAGGATAAACAAACAACCACCATAAAAAGAATACCACCACCGCCTATGCCTAAAGTGCCGCCAAAAGCACCACCGCGAGTTTCACCCAGTGCCGATCCAATTATGGCAATAAACACTGCCCCACCATTAATAATGGACAGCTTTGGTGATGATATAAATAGCACCATTAACCGCCCTACCGGGGATGCAACGCCCATAGTGCGCATAAACCCTAAATACCCAACGTCTGCTGCTCGCGATGGCATTGAAGGCTGGGTACAACTTAGCTTTAATATTTCGCCCACCGGCGAAGTAATAAATCCAGTCGTTATTAACGCAGAGCCAAAACGCACCTTTGATCGCGAAGCAATAAGAGCCATTAAACGCTGGAAATATCGCCCCAAAGTAATTGAAGGTGTGGCACAATTACAAACTGGTCAAACCGTACAGCTCGATTTTAAATTACAACAATAATACCAATCCGCAATAATACTTAATCATTTTGTGGGGCTAAACGTGTCGCTACCTGTGTTAAAAAATTCTCATTTAGAACAACTAAATAGCGAATTTTTTGCCTAGCTATCAACACGTTTTTCTACCCTCAAAATAGATCACTTAATTAAGCGAATTGGTATAAAAGCGATGAGCCTATGTTACTAAGTATTAAGTCATGGTTATTTGAAACGCCAAGCAAGGATTGCATGGCAAGTTACGCAAAAAGTGGCAACAATCGTTACTTAGAGCAGCTTATTGCCCTCTACAGTAACGATTTATATCACTACCTAGTAACGCAATCTAATACACATTTAGCATACGACGTAAGCCAACAAACATGGCTAAAGGTAATCGAAAAACGCCACCTTTACCAAGCGCAAACCACACCCAAAGCGTGGTTATTTAAACTTGCCCGCAACACATTAATAGACGAATACCGCAAACAGCAGCGCTTTGTAGAGCTTGACGAAAACACCCATCTACCCGCGCAGCAAAATGAGCAAAGCAATATAAGTTATCAAGCATTCGATAATGCACTTAAACAGCTAAGCTTTGTACAGCGCGAAGCCATTACCTTACAACAAGAAGGCTTTAGCCTTGCCGACATAGCGCTTATAACCCAAAGCAACCATGAGAGCGTAAAAACGCGGTTACGCTATGCCAAACAAAACCTTAAACGTTTATTAGGAGCAAACAATGAACAAGCCTGATGAGCAGTTTGACCAAAAGCTCACACAACACTACAAAGAGCGAAAAGCACGCACTACGCTCAATGCTTCGCAGCAAAAAGCGTTACTTATTAAAGCCACGCAAACAAAGCCTAAAAAGTTCGGCTTTACACTACAACTTGCCAGCCTCGCCTGTGCTCTGGGCGTGTTTGCATTTATTGTTTTTGATAGCAGCAATGGCATTAACTACGCTCCAAAAACCGTGCTTAACAGCTCATTTAAGACTATAGACATTCACGACTACTCAATTATTAAAACCCACGAAATAAACCCATCAGGCAGTTACACAAGCGCCATCACTGAGCAAAAACATATGCTCGATACGCAACATGCCAATAGCTTACGCCTACACCAGCAACGCCACATAGAATACGGCACGCTCGTAAAGGTCGATAACGACTGGTATATAGCCAGTTGTAATGACGAAGTACTGGTACAAATTAAACAGTCGCTCTTAAGTGATTTAAAGGGAAAGCACGCAGTTGAAAGTAATATAAATACGGGTGATATGCTCGCTATGGCGCATAACGGTAAAGGGCAGATTATAGCGCTAAAACATGCGGGGGCTGGGGTTAGGCAATGTGGGGTTTAGGTTGTTTTTAGTAAGGTGGTAATTTAAATAGGTAATTACCACCGAGAACACAGAGGCACTTCGCGCTGCACAGAGACAGTTAACTATCGCCCATATAATCTAATGGTGAGGAAAGCTCTATAAACTCACGATAATGATCGTTTGTAATTTTGTTATACCCATCTTTGATATAAATATACTTTATCCAAAGTATTGTAGCTTTCTCTTCTTCCCCTTTACGAAAATTATGATCTACTAATTCTTTTTCTACTCGTTCTAAGTCGCTTAAAGGCCTTCCCCTAGTATCATCTAGAAAACTAAAAACGCTAAAACCTTCACTTTTAAACACTTCACAAAAGACACGCTCAATAAAAGTTGAAAGAGGCATGAGATAGTCTTTTTCACTATATAAGCAGGTATTAATTCTAGTACTACTTGCATATAGGTTTGGACTTAAAAAATATGCTAGCGGTCGTGATAAATGCTTTTTTAATATATTTTTTTGTAAAAAGCTGCTCAAACTTATATTTTGCATTTCACCTTTAGTATCTTGTTCTTTCCGCTGAAATCGATCGCTTATTATCTCATCATAAAGTGAATGATCTTTTTCATGAATACAAAATAAAACCGCTAGCACGAGTACATCTACTTTCTTACCACTTTGTAAATTTACAATAATGGCAATTATACGCTCAGTAATCTGAATGGCTGTTCTTGGTTGTACTTCAAACGCATCTAATACAACAGAAATATTAGCTAATGTAGCTTGTGGGGTTTCTCTGTGAGAAATTATCTCGATCTTTTTACTTTTTAAATACGCAGATTCAAATTTAGTTATATCGCTATGTACTGATAAAAAATCCTTCAAAGCAGGACGCTTTAAACTATAGCGACTATTAAAAAAGCGGCCTAGGTAAATCTTAGCGTCAAACCCTTCACCATAAATTGATTTAATTGTATGTTGAAGTTGCTCAGTATCCGTAGCCACAACAAATACAATACCTTTAACATCAAAAATATGCTTAATCGTCTCTAACATTTCTACTGCATAACTTGGGCGACAACGATCTAATTCATCAATAAAAATAAATATGGGTAACGACTTACCTTCCTGCTTTTCAAACTTACTGACCCAATCAGCTAGCTTAGATTTGATTACTTCAATGCTTTTATTTTTAGCTTCATGATCTTTAATCAAGTTTTGTGCTAGCGCCTTTACTGCCGGTGAAAAGTCACTGCCAGACGGTTTATTGGAGCTTTGTTTTTGCTCGCTATCAATTTCATCATCAGAAAATAGTAATGTGTGTAGTTCATCTAAATCTATGCCTGATATTTTTTTAGTTAAGCCTTGTGCAATAGCAGGTGCAACAGCCTTAAACATCGAAACGGCGCTTTTAGGTATTTTTATATTAAACTTAGCCTGAAGTTGAAGCTGTTTAATGATACCTGCAATTACAGTTAAAAATGGATCGTCTGAATAATCTTGCTGCCATGCGTCAATATATACAACCGGGTAATTTACTATTAACTCTTGCGACCAACGCTTAAGAAAATACGTTTTCCCTGCCCCCCACTCCGCATTTAAATTTAATACATAGTTTTTCTTTTGAGTTCCTTCAGGGCGATTAAGGTCAAACCCTTCTTGAGCCAATAGTCTTGATAAGAAAGTGGCGTAGCGAGCACGATCTAATTTATCAGCAGGAAAATACTCACCTACTTTGCAATTAGTTGGATTATCCCATTTGAAGTCTTTAACCTCAGTCATTTAATGTCCCTTTAAATAATGCTTTTTCACATAGTGTAATATCGAATTATCAACAGTTGCATTTATTTCGGGCTAACGCCCGACGCGCCAGCAAGCTATGCGCCTACAATAAACACTACATATAATTAGCTTTGGGTGTGCTCATTGCATTAGAGAAATGTTGGGTTTCGTGTCAGTCACCCCAACCTACGTCCGCTATAAATGTGCTGTCACCATTTAATAAATCATTGTTAATAATTACTGCTTTAAAAGTCGCTTTTCAGGATTACTCAAATACTTTAAGCCAATGGTCACTATACGTGTATTTACCATGGTTATAACGCGTAGTTGAACATTACCAATAACAACCACTGAGCCTTTAGTCACCTCTTCGCCGAGCTTTTGGTTAATCACCTCTTCTAGGCTTATATCCTCTGGGGCGTCTATGTGCATGTGGTAAGAGTAAAATATATCGCCTACCAACGTTACCCCTTTTACTTTAAGTTCGTTGTGCGCTAAGTGGCTATCTTGATGGTTTGTTTTATCGGTTGCTGTAAAAACTAAATCAACAAAAGGTCTGTTATCTGGTTTTAAAACTACAAATAAGTGATCGTTTGCTTTTAACTTAGTTGACCCCCGTGGCGGTATGATTGAAGGGCCTCGAGTGATCATAGCAACAACCACGCTCTCCGGGAGTGCCGCGTGTGACAAGCTACGCCCAGAAACACGCGAAACCTCACTTAGCGTGTACTCTACAATTTCTATATCAATATCATTTAGTGCGGTAATTTCGAGCGTTGCAGCTGCTAAATCAGGTGGTGGCTCGACTAAGTTTAGTTTTTTAGCTATCCAAGGCATTGTTGAGCCCTGTAACGTAGCTGAAATTAACACCACAAAAAATACAACATTAAAAATAAGCTCAGCCCCTGAGAGGCCGAATAACAATGGGAATATCGCTAAAATAATGGGCACTGAGCCCCTAAGGCCCACCCAAGATACAAACAAGGTTTCGCGATTATTAAAGCCAAACAGTTTTAAAATAGGCGCTACCGCTAATGGGCGAGCAACAAAAATAAGTGCCAGTGCAATAAGCAATCCTTCTAACCATACATCAACCAACGACGACGGGTTAATAAGGAGTCCTAATACAACAAACATGGTTATTTGCCCAAGCCATGCTAAGCCGTCATGAAACAGAAAAATACCGCGTTTATATACAAACTTGCTGTTACCTAAAATAACACCCGTTATAAATACAGCTAAAAATCCACTGCCGCCAAGCGTTGCAGAAAGGCCAAAAGAAAGCAGTCCAAATGCGGTTACCATCACTAAATACAAACCCGATGCATTTAGTTTAATTCGATTAATAAACCAAACCGATACCTTACCAATTAAAAGACCACAAACAGCGCCAACACCCATTTGTTGGGCAAATAACTGCAGTAAACCCAGCCCTACTGGCATGTCGTTAACGATCATTTCTAGCAAACCAACCGTTAAGAAAATAGCCATTGGATCGTTCGAGGCACTTTCTATTTCAAGCGTAGATTTAAGCTTTTTATTTAAGTGAATACCGGCACTTCGTAACAATGCAAACACGGCTGCGGCATCTGTAGAGCCAACAATAGCGCCTAATAAAACGCCTTGTAATATAGGCAAATTTAGAATGTAGGTAGCTACAAGGCCTGTTATAACTGCGGTAAATAATACCCCGATGGTTGCTAAAGCCGATGCGGGTTTCCACACTTGTTTAATTGAACTGGTAGGTGTTTGTAAGCCCCCATCAAATAGGATAATGGCAAGCGCGAGAGTACCCAAAGCATGTGCAGCCTCTGCGTTATCAAACGATATACCTGCAATACCATCCTCACCTGCGAGCATACCTACCAGTAAAAATAGCACGAGCACTGGTAAGCCAACGCGAGCAGAGAGCTTGCTCGAAATTACCCCAAGTAAAATTAAAATGGCACTAACGAGAATGATATTATCTATTACAAACATAGTGTGGGTTTACTGCCTTATATGAGTTATACCAATCCGCAATAATACTTAATCATTTTGCGGGGCTAAACGTGTCGCTACCTGCGTTAAAAAATTCTCATTTAGAACAACTAAATAGCGAATTTTTTGCCTAGCTATCAACACGTTTTTCCAGCCTCAAAATAGATCACTTAATTAAGCGAATTGGTATTAAAAGTAAGAATTTATAGCTATTAAAAAGCTTAAAGCTCATGCTATACAATAACCTAAAAAATATAAATACGGGTACTTAAGTCTATAATTAAATGCTTTAGATTAAGTTAGTGAGTTATTAGAGTTGGCATTACTAAGTTGGATATTTGGATTATTTGTTTTTAAACAAAAAAGCCTGCATTTATGCAGGCTTTTGAGTATTAAAGTAACGTGTATTTATAACACTATTATGCTTGTTACTAAGTACGCTATAAACGTGAGTGCGCCGCCAAATAATGCGTACGGTAGCTGTGTTTTAACGTGGGTGAGCAAATCACACCCCGAGGCGAGTGCCGATACGGCGCTGGTGTCGGATATAGGCGAGCAGTGATCGCCAAATATGCCACCACCCAAAATAGCGCCGACTACAAGTGAAGGCGGTAAACCAAGTTCTTGAATAAGTGGTACGCCAATAGGGATGAGTATGGCAAATGTGCCCCACGATGTACCCGTAGTAAACGACATGACCGCGCCAGTTAAAAACAGCACAGGTACAATTAGGTAAATGGGTAAGTAGTCGCCCACGAGCGATGCGACAAATACGCCGGTACCTAGCTCTTTTAAACTTGCGCCCAGTGTAAGTGAAAGCAAAACAATACTTACCAATGGTAATAGCTCGCCCATGCCTTTAAAGCCGGTGTCTACTAATTGATGGTGGGTAAATTGGCGTGAGCTAATCATTAAAGCGTAAGCAACCACAATGGCTAACACGGTTGCATATAAAACAGATTTAGAGCCGCTACCTTCTGCTAATACGCCATTGCCGGTGTAAAACATAAAGCCTACCATGCTCACAATAAGCGTGACTAAAGGCACGAGCATGTAACGCGCTTTAGAGCCTTTTACTTCTTCTTTTAGGTCGGTTTTTTGCAGCTCTAGCTTTTGTTCGGCTTCTTTCATTGGGCCGTGTACTTTATCAAACGCGATAGTGTAAAACACAATGACTAAGGTGATAATGGCGTAAAAGTTATACCCTACGCTGCCCCATAAAATAGACACTGCCGATTCGCTTAGCTCGTAATTACCAAGCAAACCCAGCACAAATGCCCCCCAGCCATTAAGCAGTATTAAAATACATACCGGCGCACTGGTGCTATCAATGATGTAAGCAAGACGCGCTCGGCTCATTTTAAATTTGTCGAACAGACCGCGCGATACAATACCTGAGGTTAATACACTTAGGTTTGATTCTATAAATACCGCAATGCCAGTAAACATGGTTAAAAAGCCAACTTGGCGTTTACTTTTTGCAATGCCTTTGTTCATTAGCATATTTACAGTTGCTGCTACTCCGCCCGATTCGCGAATGTAAGCCAGCAAGGCACCAATCATAATACTAAATATTAAAATGCGGGTGTTACCTGGCGAGCTGGCTACCGATATTATGCGCTCAATGGTATTTAAAAATGTAGCAAATAAGGTATTACCCTCGCCTTGTATTGCGAGCAAAAGTTCTGATGAAGCCACAGCCACCAAAAGTGCCATTATTACTTCTTTGCGCCAAAACACGATGGCGATAGCAATGAGCGGCGGTAATATAGAATACCAAGACATAAGTTAACCTTTATTAATAGCGAAGTGCGTTCGCTTATTCACGTTGAAACGCTTATTTTGCAGGCCGTTTTAAAAATGAGGCCTGAATTTGTAAACCGCTTAGCTTAATGGATTGGCTTAGGTAAGTCACCTGCAAATAAATCACTTAAGGCACTGCACTTAGGCCGTTTTAACCTAAACGATAATTTATTGATTTAGTAGTGCTTCGTAAATAAGCGATACCACTGAGCCATATTGCGCGGTCTCGTATTGTTTACCCAAAAACTGGTAATGTTTTTGGCTTCCTTTTATTTTTGTATGCCGCGCATTGGTCAATAAAATAATGGCTAAATCGTATGTTGGGTCAATTACGGTAACTGTGCCCGTCCAACCTGTGTGTCCATACGCTTGTGCACTTGCGTAAGGGCCAAAGTGCCAACGCCTAGCTTGGTTGTTACCTGCAAGCCTAAAACCAAGGCCGTAGGTTTCGTTGTTTAATTGTGGCGTTAAAAACTGCGCTAAGGTTGATGCGCTAAATAACTGGTTATTGCCAAAGCCACCTTGGTTTAATAACACTTGGCTAAGCACCGCTAAATCGGGCGCATTACTAAATAAACCCGCATGCCCTGCTACGCCATCAAACGAATAAAATGCCCGCTCGTCGTGCACTTCGCCTTGCAAAACATTGGTGCGAATATTATCAAACTCAATACGTCCATCGCGGGTATTACCGCTAAGCTCGGTAGCTGCAAACTCTTCGCGTTTAAAGCCCTTTTTAAGTGGGTTAAATACCGTATTGGTTAGTTTAAGTGGGGCGTAAATGTGTTGCTCTAGGTAGTCATCGAGTGATTGCCCGGTTATACGCTCAACCAGTACACCTAAAATCATATAATCAATATCTGAGTAGACTGCTTGTGCGGGGTATTTATTACTTAGCGGTACTTGCGTAAGTAACAGCTGCTTAGTAGTTTGGCTGTTTTGCGAAAAATACGCATCGCCGTTTTTAGTACTTTTACGATGAAAGTCGAACACTGGCGGGTAACCCGCTGTATGCGTGAGTAAATCTTTTACTGTGCGCAGTTCGCGCCCATCGCCTTTGTATTCGGGCAAATAACTTTGCACGGGTTTATTTATATTTAAAAGCCCTTCGCTTACTAGTTTCATAAGGGCAAAGTTAGTGGCAAATATTTTGGTGTTAGATGCTAAATCAAACAGAGTGTGTGTTTGCATTGGCTCTGGGCGTAGTAGCATTAAATCACTTTGTTGGTACTGCTTGGCATCGCCATAGGCGCTAAGCTTTATAAGTTCGCCACTTTTTACAACGGCTAATACTGCCCCCGGAAAACCTGCTTTTACGTCTTTTTCAATAAGGGCATCTACTTGGCTAAAGTCTATATTGCTTTGCACGGCAGTATTTAACGTCGGAAACTCAAAGCGTAAAGTAAGGCTTGCGCCTTTAGGCTTAATATTTTCAACTTTAAACGTATTAACCCCGTTATGAGTGCGCCTTGCGAGCGAATACTCATATAAAGTATTCGCGGCGAGTTGGCTGGTAATATTAAGCTTTTGGTTATTTATAAAAATATCGGCGCTTATCGCGTTATTATTTTGAATTAATAACTGCCCTCGCCCTTTGTACGCTTTAAAAGTACCACGGTTATTTACGTATTCACGGCTACTTGGGTTAGCCTCAGGAAAGGTAACCACGACTTGTGCGTTTGGAAGCGTTACTAATTTACTCTGCTTAAGCTCACTCGCTGTAAAGTCATTAGCCTTGTTGCTACTACACGCTGCAAGTGTAAGGGCCATAACTGCTAATAAAGTGGCTTTAAAATAAGTGCTTATTTTTGTGTTTATTACTAACGCCATTTATAACCCTTACTTGTATAGTAAATATGGCGCGCGTTGCTTTTTAAATGCCTCAAGCCCTTGCTGCCAACTTTGTTTTATTTGTGCCTCTGATTGCCCTGCTTCAATAGCTAAACGTAACTTATTAGTACCTGCCAATTTATCCATAAAATCAGCGCGTTCAAAAAAGGTAATATTATTTTTAGTTAATTTACTATAAGCCGTTATTAAGTAACTTAAATTAAGCCCGTGCGTATTTTCCGTGCGTAAATCGAGCCCTTTTACAGGGGTATTTTTAAATTTAGGGTTTGCTGACGCGCCTTTAATAGAGCGTGGTGTAAAACTAAATTCTCCAAGCGCAACGGGCGAGTAGCCAATTACCTGAAACGCAAAGTCGGTGCCTCTGCCAATACTTATAGGTGTTGCCTCAAAAAAACAAAGTGATGGGTAAAGCGTAATTGATTGATCATTCGGTAAATTAGGGCTGGGTTTTACAGGTAAACTGTAGGATGTTGAGCGCGTGTAATGATCAACCGGGATCACAGTAAGCTTTAAATCAGCGGCTTTATTGATCCAGCTTTTGCCTTTGATCATTTTTGCAAGCTCGCCTACCGTCATGCCGTGCAGCACGGGTATTGGGTGCATGCCTACAAACGATTTAAAGTCGCGCTCAAGTATTGGCCCATCAACGTAAGCAATATTGGGGTTTGGCCTATCAAGTACAATAAACTCAATACCTTGCTCGGCTGCGGCTTCCATCATGTAATGCATAGAGCTTATGTAGGTATAAAAGCGCACGCCCACATCTTGTATATCAAAAATAATAACATCTACATTGCTAAGAGCTTCTACGCTTGGCTTTTTGTTTTTGCCATAAATAGAAATAAGCGGGATACCTGTTTTGCTATCAACTGCACTTTTAACATGGGCACCGGCATCGTGATCGCCTCTAAAGCCATGCTCAGGCGCAAAAATTTTAGTTATGTTTATATTTTTAGTGAGTAAGGCATCTACTAAATGCGTGTTAGCAACAAGTGATGTTTGGTTTACCACAAGCCCAACACGTTTATTTTTTAATTGTGGTAAATAATGTGCGAATTGCGCAGCGCCAACCACGGGTAAGTTTTGCGCTTCGCTTTGCTTCGCATTCACATTAAATAAGCTGCTAAATAATAATACAAAGGTGATAAATACGGCTTTAAACATACAGCAAGATCCTTTTAAACAAGGTGTTTAAAATACCACAGCTTAAGTTAAAGAGCAGTGAATGGTTTTAAGTAGATACGTAACTAATTAAAAGCTGCGCTTCTCACGCGAACAAGTTCTGCGTCTACGCTGAAATTTTTAACAGGGATGTTTGTTTGGCTTAACTGAAAGCTGAAAGCTGAAAACTTTCTCAAATTTCAGGCACAAAAAAACCGACTTAGTGTCGGCTTATGTATGAAAGTGGTGGGCGCAGGACGTATTTTGTAAGAGTGAACCTCCGACTGCTTGGTTCGTAGCTTGCTACTTTCCCATATTTACTTTATTTCAGACACAAAAAAACCGACTTAATGTCGGCTTATGTATGAAAGTGGTGGGCGCAGGACGTATCTTCTAAGAGTGAACCTCCGACTGCTTGGTTCGTAGCTTGCTACTTTCCCATATTTACTTTATTTCAGGCACAAAAAAACCGACTTAGTGTCGGCTTATGTATGAAAGTGGTGGGCGCAGGGCGTATCTTCTAAGAGTGAACCTCCGACTGCTTGGTTCGTAGCTTGCTACTTTCCATATTTACTTTATTTCAGGCACAAAAAAACCGACTTAATGTCGGCTTATGTATGAAAGTGGTGGGCGCAGGAGGATTCGAACCTCCGACCGCCTGGTTCGTAGCCAGGTACTCTATCCAGCTGAGCTATGCGCCCACTTTCATTTTTTACTTGTTTATACTCTAAGTAGAGTTAATAAAAGTGGTGGGCGCAGGAGGATTCGAACCTCCGACCGCCTGGTTCGTAGCCAGGTACTCTATCCAGCTGAGCTATGCGCCCACTTTTATTTTTTGCTTGTTTATACTCTAAGCAGAGTGTGTAAAAAGTGGTGGGCGCAGGAGGATTCGAACCTCCGACCGCCTGGTTCGTAGCCAGGTACTCTATCCAGCTGAGCTATGCGCCCATCTTTACTTTTTACAAGACTCGCCATTAAAAGAAATGGTGGAGAGGGAGGGATTCGAACCCTCGATAGAGCTACAAACTCTATACTCCCTTAGCAGGGGAGCTCCTTCGGCCACTCGGACACCTCTCCGTCTTGTGGGGCGTATAATAAAGATTTCAGAAAATATGTCAAACACTTTTCTGCCAAATATGTCTATATGGTTATAGATTGCACATATGTTTGGTTTTAAAGTGTAATTAGTTTAAAAATTAAGCGACTTATGTGTTTTTGTCGGCAGGATTAACACCTAGCACAGGCACTAACTCATCTGTTAAATTAGCTAAATACTGTTCTTGGTAGCCCAATTGTTGAAATTCAGCTATGCAAGCACGGTAATAAGCTTCTCGCTCTTGCTCTGTGGTGCTCACTTCTGAAAAATCTTCTGTGCGTTTATTTTTCATATTATTACTCTAAGTCCTTTAGATATTTAATATTTAACTAGCAAATACGAAGCCGTATAAATTTTGGGCGTATTCTAGCTAAAAAGCTTACATAAATACAACATATGTTTAAAAAACAACCATAATAAAAAGTTATAACACTACTATTTATAATGCTAACAACTAGTTATAACCATAAAGGTTTGAAGCTGAATTTTATATTAACCAGCATTAATAACTGGATTTAAATTTTATTGTAGTACTAATTAATTAAAAAACAAAAATTGCCTTAATAAAAAGCAAAAAAAACACCGCTAGTTAGCGGTGTTTTTTAATTCACGTTGTTTTACCAAAAGCTTAATCAGCTTGTGGGCGCATATGCGGGAACAAAATAACGTCTTTAATTGTTGATGAATCAGTAAATAACATTACTAATCGGTCAATACCAATACCTTCACCAGCGGTTGGCGGTAAGCCGTACTCTAATGCGCGTATGTAGTCTTCATCGTAGTGCATTGCTTCATCATCACCTGCGTCTTTCTCTTCAACTTGACGAGTAAAGCGCTCAGCTTGATCTTGTGCATCGTTAAGCTCCGAGAAACCATTTGCAAGCTCACGCCCGCCAACAAAAAACTCAAAGCGGTCGGTAACAAATGGGTTTTCGTCGTTACGACGCGCAAGTGGAGACACTTCCCACGGGTAACCAGTAATAAATGTAGGTTGGATAAGCATGTGCTCAGCCGTTTCTTCAAATATTTCACATAAGAACTTACCTGGGCCCCAAACGCAGTTTTCAGGAATTTTTACATGTACTTGTTTAGCGTACGCTTTTAATTCGTCAAAGTGGTTTTCTGGATCGTTAAATACCGCAGCATCAAACTCAGTGTTATATTTTAAGATAGCGTCAGCCATGCTTAAACGTGTAAACGGTTGGCCAAAGTCGTACTCTACTGAGTCGGTTACTTCGCCGTTTTCGTCTTTTGTTGTATTAATAACAATTGGGCTGCCCAATACGTTAGTTGCAACAGTACGTAGCATGTCTTCGGTGATATTCATCAGGTCAATATAATCAGCATACGCTTGATAGAACTCAATCATAGTGAACTCTGGGTTGTGACGCGTTGATAACCCTTCGTTACGGAAGTTACGGTTAATTTCAAATACGCGGTCAAAACCACCTACCACTAAACGCTTAAGGTAAAGCTCAGGCGCTATACGTAAGTACATATCTATATCAAGTGCGTTATGGTGAGTCACAAACGGACGCGCAGATGCACCGCCAGGAATAACTTGTAGCATAGGTGTTTCTACTTCCATAAAGTCGCGCTCAGCTAAAAAGCGACGAATACCTTCAACTACTTGTGAACGAATACGGAACGTTTCGCGCGTTGCTTCGTTAGTAATTAAATCAACATAACGCTGGCGGTACTTAGTTTCTTGATCTGATAAGCCATGAAACTTCTCTGGTAATGGGCGTAGTGACTTAGTAAGTAGTTCGTATTCGGTCATTTCTACGTATAAATCGCCTTTACCTGATTTATTAAGTGCGCCTTTAACACCAATAATATCGCCAATATCTAGTTGACCATATTTTGCTTTTAAGTCTTTTTGCACATCTTTAGATGCGTACGCTTGTACACGGCCTTTCATGTCTTGAATTGCCATAAAAGGACCACGTTTAGCAAGAATACGTCCAGCAATTGATACAACATGCTGAAGCTCTACTAATTCTTCTTTACTCTTATCACCAAACTCAGCCTGTAAATCAGCCGTGTAATGTTCACGACGGAACTGATTAGGATGACCGTTGGCTGGGCAATTTGCGCGAATAGCGTCTAATTTGCCGCGACGCTCAGCGATTAACTTATTTTCGTCTTGGATTTGATCAGTCATTTTTTAGCTCTTTTTTAGCTTGGTGGTTATAGGCCAGATTTTAGGCTGGCTTCAATAAATTTGTCTAGGTTGCCGTCAAGTACCGATTGCGTATTACGGTTTTCAACCCCAGTTCGTAAATCTTTAATACGTGCATCATCAAGTACGTAAGAACGAATTTGGCTTCCCCAGCCAATATCCGACTTTGCGTCTTCTTGAGTTTGCTTTTCAGCATTTTGCTGCTGAAGCTCAAGCTCAAATAATTTAGCTTTTAACTGCTTCATTGCTTGGGCTTTATTTTTGTGTTGCGAACGCTCGTTTTGACACTGCACAACCGTGTTGGTAGGTACGTGGGTAATACGTACTGCCGATTCGGTGGTATTTACGTGCTGACCACCCGCGCCAGATGCACGGTAAACGTCTATACGTAAATCTGACGGGTTAATATCAATTTCAATGTTGTCATCTACTTCTGGGTATACAAACGCAGAGGCAAACGAGGTATGACGACGGCCACTTGAGTCAAACGGGCTTTTACGTACTAAACGGTGCACGCCTGTTTCTGTGCGCAGCCAACCGTAAGCGTATTCGCCAACAAAGCGCACTGTTGCGCCTTTAATACCGGCTACATCGCCATCAGTCGCTTCTACTAGCTCAACTTTAAAACCTTTGGCTTCGCCCCAGCGTAAATACATACGCAGTAACATGTTACACCAGTCTTGTGCTTCAGTACCGCCAGAACCCGACTGTAAATCTAGGTAGGCGTCGTTTGAGTCGTGAGAACCCGAAAACATACGACGGAATTCTAAACCTTCAAGCTGTTTATTTAAGCCTTCAAGCTCAGTTTGCGCTTCAACAAAGGTTTCTTCGTCTTCAGCTTCTATAGCAAGCTCAAGCAACCCTTCAACGTCGTCGGCGCCAGCCACTAAGTTATCGATTGTTTCAACAACCGCTTCTAGTGCTGATTTTTCTCGGCCAAGTGCTTGTGCACGCTCAGGCTCATTCCATACGGCTGAATCTTCAAGTTCGGCGTTTACTTCTTCTAAGCGTTCTTGTTTAAGAGCGTAGTCAAAGGTACCCCCGAAGCAGTTCAGTACGTTCGCGAATTTCCTTGATTTGATTAATCACAGGATTCACTTCAAACATGTACATTACTCCAAAATGGCTAGATTACTGCGCGCTAAAATTAGCTAATTACGCAATAAATTATCGTCAAATGATAAAAACGCCCGATTTTAACAAAAAACCGCGCGCTTTATTAGCATTTTATGCATAGTTGCTGCATATTTTTTAATGCACTTTTTCAAGCTCTCTTACTATTAATTGCAAGCTAAACTTACCTCTAAACTCGTTTATGTCGAGCTGATACGCCACTTTAACAAAACGAGCTTCGGTGTCGGGCCATTCTTTTACATCAATACCAAAGGCAATGGCGTCAACTAATCGCCCTGATTGATGTTTAAGCACTAATTTTAGGTGTTTTTCGCCCACTATACGCTGTTGAATAACTTCAAAGGTATGCTCAAATACCGGCTCTGGAAATTGCTGTCCCCATGGGCCTGATTGCTTTAATAGCTGGGCAAACTCCATCGTAAAGCACTCGTTTGGCAGCTCGCCGTCGGTAAATACAATACAGCGTTTGCTTTCTTCGCTAAGCTGAGCTGTTACTGCTGCATCAAACGCTTTTTTAAAGTTATTAAAGTTTTGCTCGTTAATACTCAAGCCTGCAGCCATTGCGTGGCCACCAAATTTATTAATTAAGTGTGGGTCGGCGGTATTTAACCCTTCGAGTAGGTCGCGCATGTGCAGCCCTTCAATAGAGCGGCACGAACCTTTTATTTCACCGTTTTCGCCACCAGCAAAAATAACGGTTGGGCGGTGGTATTTTTCTTTTAAGCGGCCAGCCAAAATACCAATAACCCCTTGGTGCCAGTCCTCTTGATATAAACAAATAGCGTCTGGGATGTTATCGTCACTAAAGGCGAGTCTATCAAGTACGGCTTGCGCCTCGGCTTGCATGCCCTGCTCTATTTCACGCCTAGCATGGTTTAAGCTATCAAGCTCGCCGGCAATTCGCCTTGCTTGATTTATATCAGTACTTAGCAAACACGCTATGCCCAAACTCATATCATCTAATCGCCCTGCGGCATTTAAACGCGGCGCTAGCGAAAAACCAAAATCACTGGCGCTTAAGCGCGCTGCATTTCGATTTGCTACTTCAATAAGTGCAGTAATTCCCGGGCGAGTATTACCGCTTCGAATACGCGCTAAACCTTGGTGTACTAAAGTACGGTTATTTGCATCAAGCGCAACCACATCGGCCACTGTACCTAGTGCAACTATATCGAGTAGATTAGCTAAATTTGGCGGTGGTTGCTGTTCAAAGTAGCCTTGCTCGCGCAATACGCTTCTAAGGGCAATAAGCAAGTAAAAAGCTACGCCAACGCCAGCTATTGATTTAGACGGGAAGTTACACTCGTGCCTATTAGGGTTTACTATTGCATCGGCATTTGGCAGCTGCTCACCTTGTAAGTGATGATCTGTTACCAACACTTTTATACCCACTGCTTTTAAAATATCAATACCGGCAATACACGAAATACCGTTATCTACAGTGATAACCAGCTCAGGGTTTATTTGTACTATTTGCTCAGCCAATGCGGGGCTTAAGCCGTAGCCTAGACTAAACCGGTCTGGTATTAGGTAATCTAAATGCTTAAAACCAAACATCTCAAGGCCTTGCATTAAGGTAGCTGTGCTAGTTGCGCCATCGGCATCAAAATCGCCAACAATTAAAATACGACTTTGCGCGTTTAGCGCATTTACTAACAACTCGCTTGCTTTGTCTATGTCTTTAAAGAGTTTGAAGTCGTGAAGTGTAGCGGCACTGTTATTTAGCTCATCAGCATTAATTACATTTCGCGTGGCATATATTTGTTTTATAACGGGGTGTAAGTTGCTCGGTAGGTGTGAGTCGTCAACGTTTTCTCGCGCAATGATCAGTTTTTTCATGCAATTGCTAACTTTTAAATTCAAAATAAAAAGACAAAAAAAGGCCATTACGGCCTTTTAATAAACGTAAACGCCTTATTAAGACGCTTTGTTTGCCTCAAGCGCTGCTTTTAAAGCGGCTGCTGGCTGGTAACCTGGGATCATTGTACCATCTTCTAATACAATCGCTGGCGTACCGCTAATACCAAAGCTTTGGCCTAGTTGGTAATGCTCTGCAACCGGTGCACTACAGCCTGCAACTACTTTAGTGTCTACGCCCGACTTAGCTTCTGTTAGCGCTTCTTGCTGATCGCGTGCACACCACACATTCATTAAATCAGCATAACCAGAACCTTGTAAGCCACCACGCGGAAACGCTAAGTAACGCACTGTAATGCCAGCGTCTAGTAAGTCGTCTAATTCGCGGTGTAATTTACGACAGTAACCACAGCTAATATCAGTAAATACGGTAATTTGATGTTGCTCATTTGGCGCTTTATAAACAATCATAGAATCTTCGTATTCTTTAACGCCCTCAACACGTACGCCATTTAACGCTTGCTCTGTTAAGTTACTACGGTTGTTTAAATCGATTAACGTACCTTGCATTAAAAACTGGCCGTCTGGGCTTGCGTAAAGTACACCTTTATTAGTAATTAGCTCTTTTAAACCGGCAACTGGACTTGGGTTAATTTGCTTAACCGTTACACCTAAAGTGGCAAATTTAGTAACAATAGGATCATCAGCACTTGGAGTTACAGCAACGCCATTTGCAAATGCACTAATACTTGTGCACAACATGGCACCTGCTAACATTAATTTTTTCATAACTTCTCTCTATCCTAAAAACACTTATAAACTGACCGGCTTAGTAATAAAAAATTTCAAATTAAGCGCGTGGATGATGCTGCGCGTGTACCGATTTTAACCGTTCATTAGCAACATGGGTATAAATTTGTGTGGTTGATAAATCGCTGTGTCCTAGCATCATTTGCACCACACGTAAGTCAGCCCCATGGTTTAGTAAATGCGTAGCAAAAGCATGGCGCATGGTATGGGGAGATAATGGAGACTCAACTGATGCCAAAATAGCATAGTGTTTAATTCTATGCCAAAAAGTTTGTCGGGTCATGCCTACTCCACGCTTTGAAGGAAACACAAAGTCGGTCGCATGTTTGATCATTTGTGCGCGCCCACCTTTTAAAAACTGTTCAAGCCAATACATGGCCTCTTCGCCCAGTGGCACTAAGCGCTCTTTATTACCCTTACCTTTTACAAACACTACCGACTGGCGCAAATTTATTTGCTCCATACGCAGCCCTACAAGCTCGGTTACACGTAAGCCCGTAGCATAAAGTAGCTCAAGCATCGCTTTATCGCGCAGTCCCATTGGGTCTTCAATATTAGGTGCATTTAATAATGCTTCAACCTCCGCCTCCGAGAGTGTTTTAGGTAACGACTGCCCTGCTTTTGGCTGGGCAATATTAACCATAGGGGAGTCGGCTATTACTTTTTCGCGAACAAAGTACTGATAAAAACGTTTTAACGCACTTATGCTGCGCGCTGTGCTACGCGGCTTTAAACCTAAATCAACACGATGCGCTAGGTAACTTTCAACATCGAGGCTGGTTACTGTCATTAGGTTTTCGCCTTTTAAAAACTGGCAAAATTTATCTAAATCGCTGCGGTACGCGCTTAGGGTGTTTTCGCTAACACCTTGTTCTAAATACAAGCTATCTAAAAAGGTTTCTAAAAAGTCGCTATTGCTACTTAGCTCGGTATTTTGTTCAGGTAAATCGTCTGGTAGCGTTGTCACGTTGTGATCTCTTGTTGGTAATACCACGGTAGAAGGTATCAATTAAAAATACCTTACGGTAAACTGCGCCCTATCATAACAGGCAATTACACAGTGATAAATACGATGCAGATTGGTTTATTTTTTGGCTCTACTACGTGCTATACAGAAATGGCAGCAGAAAAAATTCGCGACATTATTGGCGCCGATGTAGTGACCTTACACAATATTAAAGACGAACCACTAAAAAATGCAGAGCAGTACGACTTTATCATCTTTGGTATTTCAACATGGGATTTTGGCGAAATACAAGAAGACTGGGAGTCTAAGTGGGACGACATAAAAGACGTAAACCTAAATGGTAAAACCATTGCCCTATTTGGCATGGGCGACCAGCAAGGTTACGGACAGTGGTTTCAAGACGCCCTTGGTATGCTTCACGATGAAATAAATACCCAGTCGTTTACGCAACTGGGCTTTTGGCCAAACGACGAAAACTACGAGTTTGAAGCTTCAAAAGCACTTACCCCTGATGGTAAATACTTTGTAGGACTCGCGCTTGATGAAGACAGCCAATACGAGCTAAGCGATGAACGCATAGCCAGCTGGGTTGAGCAAGTAATGACCGAGTACAGCGAAACACTATAAACATATTTAAGCGCAGCTCTTGCTGCGCTTTTAATTATTTACTCTACGCGTTCCCAGTATTGATTTCGATAAAAAAAGCCAATATAGCCACGAACTTCTAACGTTTTACCGTCGTTTTGTGGCGTTAGTTGCACTGTGTAGGTTTTGCCATTGGTTGGGTCGAGTATTTCGCCATCTCCCCATACGCCATCATCTTCTGGTTTTACATCAGTGATAATGGTCATACCTAAAATAGGCTGATCTTTTAATGCGCCATCGCACTCTTTACAAATGCCATCTTGCTTAGCTGGGTCTAAAATAGAGTCTACCTTGCCGCTTAGTACATTGTTGTTTTGTGTAATACGTACGTACGATTTAGCTTCGTTTGTATCTTCATCAATGGTTTTCCAAAGCCCTACAGGGCTCATGTTTGCAAGCGCACCTTGGCTTACAAATAAAGCCGCTGCGAGTGTGCTTAGCAAAGATAGTTTATTTAATTTTTTCATTATGTTGCCTTAATTTAAAATGGCGAATAAAGCGATAATACCAGCTGATTTATAAACACACTATGAAATTAAATAGCTAATTAGGTACATATAAAAAGTAAAAACCAAGCACGCGTTAACGCACTTGGTTTTTAATAACTATGTTTTAAAGTACATATTTTAAAATACGTATTTAAAAGTCACGCACCTCTACACTTGAGCTATTAAATTCAAACATATTAATTTTGCCGCACTGTGCCATATGGTTAGTACTTGCATATGGGGTATTTGCTTGGTTTATATCGCCCTCCCACTCTTGGCCATTTTTTACAAATGCTTTTAGCTCAAACCAGCCGTTAACCGCTTTACTGCAATCCATATCTACATTAAGCATCCAGTAGTGTTCGCCCCATATGTTAAGGGGCGTAACGCCAAAGCCATCAGCATCTACCGTTTTTTGCGCGCCATATTCACTAGGCCATATATTTGTAGTCCAATCCGTCGCCGTACCTTGCGCTTCGCTGCTTTGGCCTTGTTCAATACCATACCAATCTAGGTGGTTATCGTTTGCTTTCCAAGGCGAAGTGGTATTATTTTTTAAATTGTTGTGACGAATAGGCATGGCACATTCAACGTTAGTTATTTGGCAGTTTCTACCAAGGTTTGCGTTGGCATAGGTATGATCTATTCCACCACGAACAAACATATCTTGCCCGCTTTGTGTTTGTTCATTAATAAAAACAACGGTTCTTTGCCAATCCTCTCCGTTATTAGGGAGCGAGCTTTGCGTTAATTTAGCGTTTTTATGAATTGCCATGGCATCCCACGGCGCCACATTTAAGTTAATAGTGCCATTACTATTAACGGTAATAACCTCACCGCTGCAGCTTTTAGCATCACCCGAAAGCTCACCTTTTAATACATTACAGTATTGCCCAGCAGCCATGTCTGTTTGAACCGTTGCATTTAAAGTGGCGTCTTCTTTATTAATTGCCATATGGCCTGAACTACCTCGCCCAAATGCAATCTGGTTATTGGTGTTATCCCACCAGTTTGTTAAAGCCCAATTGCCGGCAGTGTTATTTCTAAAATCGACACCACCAGCAATGTACGACCACCGGTGCTCACACTTCCAATTACTTGCAAAGCATTCTAAGTTACCATTATTGTGAACTGGCACACTTGGTCCACCCGCATCGGTATCGCCATGAAAATCATAACTCGACATCACTTTTGGGTACCCATACGGATACGCCAACATAAATACATTAGCTAGGTCGTATAAACGGCCATCTTCAAAAGTAATTACATTACCCGCACCACCATGCCCGCGCTGATTGTCGTGATTATCAACAAATACTACTGCCGATGAGCTTGGCATAAAGCCCCAGCCCTCACCAAAATTACTTAGCCACGCAAGCGAGCCATTTCTAAAGGTATTACCAAGCTCTGTACTGTATTTAAACTCAGTAACTAAACCTGTGCTTAAGTATTCTGAGGCATCTACCGCTTCAGTACCTTGATCTATCACCTCATGAAACACCACTGGCGAGCCATTTATTTTTGCCATTAAAGCTTGAATATCGCTTGCGGCAACATGCTTAGCAGCATCAAACCTAAACCCCTTAACACCAATATCTTGAAGGTCGTTAATATAGGCCGCTAACGTATTTTGTACATAATTTGAAGCGGTGTTTAAATCGGCAAGCCCTACTAGCTCGCAGTTTTGAACCCGATAGCGGTTATTTCCGTAATCTTCTGGGTTAATTGAACAACTTTCGTGAAAATCTTGTGGGCTATAAATAGGATATTGTTTATTACCAAAGGTGTTACCGGCAGTGCCAGTACCACTGCCTGCTGCCATATGGTTTATTAGCGTATCAACGTATATATCTACGCCTGCTGCATTACAGCGATTTACCATATCTATAAACTGCGAGCGGTTACCGCCACGGCTTTGTAGTTGGTAGCTCACAGGTTGATAGCGAGTCCACCATTGGTTACCTGTAATATGCTCGTTAGGTGGTGATACTTGCACAGCAGCGTATCCTTTGTGCCCTAAAAACTGTTCGCATTCTTGAGCTACATCTTGCCAGTTCCATTCAAATAAATGCACAAATGTTGTAGGGGCAGCCGATACTAAGCTTGGTAAAGTCAAGCCAAGGCTCAACCCGGCAGTGGTGATAATTTTATTCAGCTTCATAGTGTGTGTTCCAAATGTTGAGCGAGCTATACTGCATACTCGGCGTTATTTACAAGTGGTTAACACTAGTCTGGAGGTTGATTAAATAAAAACTGAATACGTATGCATAATAGGTAAATTATCCTTTATTACTAGATAAACAAGCTCAATAAACAGCTTACATTTTTAAATAAAATGCTTTGCATAGCGCTATATAATCAGCTGTGTAGCTATTATCTAAGTTTCTGATGCACAGGATTGAAGACTCTATATCGCTTTTTACATAGCTAAATGTCATTAAGCTGCGACTGATATCTTTATTGGGAGTGGCTTTTACTTGGCAATGTACATTTAAATACAGCCCATTTTGAGTAGCAAGCTTAATAAATAACGCTCCTTCAATGCTGGGAAGTATTAAGCTAAAGCGAGAACCACTATGGCTTAAACGTTTAAACGCATTTATTAACTCCTCAAAGCTTAATCCATCAGTGTGGCGAGCTGTGTTACGGGCATTACTTTGACCTTTTAAGCTCTGATTAAAATAGGGTGGGTTTGAAATGATAACATCAAATGGCTGGGTGTATTCAAACGCTTGAATTGTTGTATGCACTACGTTGATATTAGGCCACGGGCTATTAGCACTGTTTTGAAGCGCTTGATTGTAAGCAGCTTCATCAACCTCTACAGCGGTTATTGCAAGATCATTACTTCGTTGCTGGCACATTAACGCTAGCAACCCCGTGCCGGTGCCTATATCGAGTAGTGACTTTGCATCACTTAAATTAGCCCACGCGCCAAGTAAAATGCCATCGGTTGAGACCTTCATTGCACACCTGTCGTGCTCAACCTTAAATTGTTTAAACGTAAACCCTGACATTTTTTCACCTTTTCGTTCACCAACTGGCGTATAGCGCGTATAATTGCAGGTAATTGTCCCTTATTTTAGACACTCTATGCAATTTTCTGAATTTGATCTTGATACCAAGCTACTCGACGCCATTGATAAAATGGGTTACGAAACGCCAACTAGCATTCAACAACAAGCTATTCCTGAGGCACTACAGGGGCGCGATATTTTAGCATCTGCACCTACTGGCACAGGTAAAACAGCGGCATTTTTAATTCCTGCTATTCAATACTTATTGGATTTTCCACGTCGTGAACCTGGTTTTGCCCGCGTATTAATAATGACCCCAACACGTGAGCTGGCGTATCAAATTCATGAACAGTGTGAACTACTTGCTAAACGTACGCACCTAAAAATTGGCGTGGTAACGGGCGGCATTAACTACGGTACTCACAAAGAGATTTTTGAAAAAAATAATGATGTATTAATTGCCACTCCAGGGCGATTAATGGAATACCTAGAAACTGAAAATTTTCATGCTGAACATGTAGAAATGCTTATTATTGATGAAGCAGATCGCATGTTAGACATGGGTTTCAAAAAGGAAATGAGCCGTATCTGTGACGAAGCTAAAAACCGTCGTCAGTGCTTTTTATTCTCGGCAACACTTGAAGGCGATAGCGTAGAACGATTTGCAGAAACAACGCTAAACGACCCTGCTCTACTTGAAGCTGAATCGTCACGCAAAGAAAAAGCAAAAATTCACCAGTGGGTTCACCTTGCGGATGATTACCATCATAAACTAGAGCTTTTAGTAAACACCCTAAATGGCCCAGACGTAACTAAAGCTATTGTGTTTGTTAAAACGCGTGAGCGCCTTGAAACGCTAATTGGTGAGCTTACTAATAATGGCGTTAAAGCGGCGTGGTTACGTGGTGAAATGCCACAAGATAAGCGCATGAAAGCCATGGAAAACTTTCACAGTGGCCGTACTAAAATACTTATCGCTACTGATGTTGCAGCGCGTGGTATAGATGTATCAGACATCAGCCATGTAATTAACTTTGACCTACCGCGCACAGCAGATGTATACGTACACCGAATTGGTCGTACAGGCCGTGCTGGCAAAAAAGGGGTAGCAATATCGCTTGTTGAAGCACACGACATTGGCATTTTATATAAAGTAGAGCGCTACATTGAGCAAAAACTTAAACGCCGTGTAATTAAAGGTATTGAGCCGCAACATAAAGAAGCTAAGCCACCGGCTAAAAAGCGTAAAGATCCAGTAAAAATGAAAGCTAAGAAAAAAGCGAAGGTTAAAAAGAAAAAGTAACCTAAAACATTTTTATATTAAAGCCGGCATTAGCCGGCTTTTTAACGAAACCCTTATAGGCTCTGCCCTTTGTACCCGTTACAAATGTAATCCAAGCATGTAACTCATACCCAGTAAAATGTAATTATTGCCCACCTGAATTCTCACTTAATAAAATATCCTTATATTTCAATGTATTAATTTTGGCACTGAAATTGTAACTGTAAGAATAACTCAGCAAATAATTGCTGCACTATTCACCGTAATGTAAGGATAAAGTTATGAACCGCTTCAAGTTAACTATCGCTTTAGTATCATTTTGTTGTTTATTTTTATTAGCTTGCGCTACAAAGGTAAGTGCAGCAACCAACATGGCCGTAGTAAGCAGTGTAGCCACTCAACCTAACTTACAGCAATCAATAACGAATACACTACGCACTAACCCTAATTTAGAGCTAAACGATATTCGAGTGCAGGTAAAAAATGGTGAAGTTGATTTATACGGTGAAGCACAAACTGGTTTTCAACGTGCACTAGCTCAAAAGTTTTTAGAAAATATGGATGGGGTTAAAATCATTCGTAATAAAATTAGCGTTATTTAATACGCACCACATAAACCTATTTGTATAACTAATTCATAAGCGCGGCTTGTTACTCCAACATAAGCTGCGCTTTTTTATACTTATCATTAAACCTTGACCTAATATTTCTATTTTAAAAGTCTACCTGAAAACCTTAAGAGCGATTAAATAGTTCCCAATATCTAAATATCAATTGCTTAAAAAAAACAATTTAGTTTTAATAAATATAGAATAAGCGTAAAACTATTTAATGATGGATTACTAAAAATAAAGGAATTATAGTTATGCATGATATAGATATGAAGCTTTTAAAATGCTTTGTGCAAGAGCCAACCGATATAAATAAACTTATAGATTTAGGCCATGATCATTTCAATCCTAAATTCATAAGGAATTTTCAAAACCTTATTAATAATAATTTAATTTCCTCGAACTCAGCAACTTTTGGACTAAGTTTTTCTGCTGACAAGGTACCTTCCTGGACTGCTGTTGATATTTATCTTACTGATAAAGGTAGAGACTACGTGTTCCCAAAAAAACAGCATAAGATAATCTTAAAACTGATTACTGAAAATCCAACGATAGCTACAATAGTTGGTGTACTATTAGCTTTTGTGCTCACTTTTTTATGGCCCAAGCAAGTAGAAAGCGAAAGCAACTCATCCGAAACTAATAGTGAAAAAGTAATGATTTCTGATAAGTAGCCATAAAATTTAAACGAAAGCCTCTATCTGCTTATTTAAAAAGCATTAGGTAACTTAAAGGTGAGTACCAAAATGACTAGAAAGCCAATAAAAATTGATCGTAAGAAGTTTTTAAATAAATTATTAGAACGTATTTGTACTAATGAAAGCTGTGGAAGAAAAATGACATTTTCATTAGCTCAAGTGAATAATAATGAAACTATTATTTGTCAGTTTTGTGGGAAAGAATATCTAGGTAAAAAAGCTCCTTAAAATTTACATGCTTATTAGCAAAGTTTTACCCACATTATAAAAACCAACAGCGCACTTTCACTCTGTAAAAATGCGCTGTTGGTAAGTAACTATTTCCCAATGCTTTTGCCTAATGAGCTTTAACTAAATTACTCACTTTGGCTTGAATCAGCATCATCACCACTGTCTTTATTTGCTGATTGCTGGCTTATTTTATCGCTTATCATGGCATCAAGCTTTTCGCCGCCTTTTATACCAAAATCTAAAGTACGTATTGGGAATGGAATACTAATATCAGCTTCATCAAGTGCTTGTTTAACTGCCACTACGCCCTTGTGGCGTACTGTCATAAAGTCTGGCTCGCCAGGGTATTTAATCCAAAACCACACAAGTAGATTAATACTACTGTCGCCAAAACCTTCTGCGTATACAGCAGTTTCGTCTTTGCGTATTACAAAATCAAATTCGTTAATTTTATCAACTATAACGTCTTTGGCTTTTTCAATATCATCACCATACGAAATGCCTACTGGCACTTCTATGCGCCTAACGCCTAACGTGGTGTAATTTTTTAACACGTTTCTAAATAATACTTTGTTTGGTACTAGGATTAACTGCCCGTAAAAGCTCTCTATTAGGGTATTACGTAGGTTTATTGAATGTACTGAGCCAAATACATCGTCGGTTTCAATTACATCACCCGCTTTAAATGGTTTGCGTATTCCCATAGCTATACCGGCTATTAGGTTTTCGGTCATGTCTTGAAATGCAAAACCTATAGCTAAACCAACAATACCCGCACCGGCTAACAATGAGGTTACAGTGCCTTTTAACCCCATAAAGTCTAAAGCTATAAATAAGCCGACACATAAAACAATCACTTTAAAAATAGAGGCCATTAAATCGGCTATTTGTTTTGAATCGAGCGAGCGTCTTAATACGTTTTTCATCAGCTTACCGGCAAAGCGCGCCAGTATTGAAAATACAATAGCGATAACAACCGCTACTATAAAGTTTGGGATATGGCTTATTACTACATCAAACCATCCGCCGAGCTTTTCTTCTATGAGTTTTTCGGCTTCGCCAACTGAAGGAATACTTATCATATTTTTGCACCTGTTTATTCGTCATCTCATTAATATTAGATGAAGTTAGCAAGTTTAGCGCCAGCATAAAAAAGCCATGCAATGCATGGCTCTTTTAGTAATTATTAAGCTTAAATAAAACGCGTTAGTTTTGCTCGTCGCGCATAAATACCGGTTCAAGATCTTTAGTTGTTGCCTCGGGGCTAAAGTAATAACCCGCAACAGTAAACTCTTTTAATTGGCTTAACTGCGTTATTTGGTTTTCTATAATGTAACGGGCCATCATGCCGCGCGCTTTTTTAGCGTAAAAGCTAATTACTTTATACTGACCATTTTTACAGTCTTTAAAATGTGGCGTAATAATTTGTGCATTAAGCGCTTTTTTATCTACCGCTTTAAAATATTCGTTTGAAGCAAGGTTAACGAGGTATTGTGCGTCTTGCGCTTTTGTTACTTCGTTTAGCTTATTAGCAATAATACTGCCCCAAAATTCATACAAGTTTTTACCACGAGGGTTTTCAAGCTTGGTACCCATTTCTAGGCGGTAAGCTTGCATTAAATCAAGTGGCTTTAATAACCCGTATAAACCAGAAAGAATGCGTAAATGGCTTTGAGCGTACTCTAGGTTACTCGCGGTAAGTGTGGCGGCATTTAAACCACCGTATACATCGCCGTTAAAGGCAAGTACTGCTTGTTTAGCATTACTTTGTGTAAACGGCTGCGCCCACTCACTAAAGCGTGCTGCGTTAAGCCCAGAGAGCTTATCGCTAATTTTCATTAGGCTGCCAATTTGCGCTGGTGTTAGTTCTCGGCATACTTTCATGAGCTCTTCGCTGTGCTCTAGTAATTCAGGCTGAGTGAACTTGTCTGTTGCGGGTGGCGTGTCGTAATCAAGATTTTTCGCTGGTGAAATAACAGTGATCATAGTTAGCTATTGACTTGTAATTTATTTAATGTCAATTTCAACATTAAATGAAACGAAAAGCACGTTTTGTTTAAATAAATCCTCCCTTAAATAACTCATACATCGCCGTTATTCTATTGATAAGGACATAAGACCTATCAAGCATTGTCACACTGTTGCAGTATGGATTGTATATATTAAGGGTGTTTAGATTTTCTTTTAACTTGCTTGGAATGAGGAAAGCAAATGACTTCAGCTCTACAAAGGCTAAAACAACATTCATCTATCGTAGCCGACACTGGCGATATTGAAGCGATCAAAAAGCATCAACCAGAAGATGCAACCACAAATCCATCGCTTTTATTAAAAGCGAGTGAGATTGAAGCTTATAAGCCTTACCTAGATAAAGCTTGGAGCTACGCAAAAGAAACCGAGCAAGATGCTGCTAAACAACTTGAACTTGCATGTGATTACTTTGCAGTATTGCTTGGTAAAGAAATTAGTGAAATTGTACCGGGTTACATTTCTACAGAAGTAGATGCTCGTCTTTCGTTTAATACCCAAGCTACAATTGATAAAGCCCATACGCTACTTAGCCTTTACGAAAAAGAAGGCGTAAGCAAAGACAAGATTTTAATTAAAGTTGCGTCTACGTGGGAAGGCATTAAAGCCGCTGAGCAGCTAGAAAAAGAAGGGACTAAATGTAACCTTACTTTATTATTTAGCGATGCCCAAGCACGTGCGTGTGCCGATGCAAACGTATTTTTAATCTCACCATTTGTTGGCCGTATTTTAGATTGGCACGTTGCTAACGGCATGGAGAAACCAACTGATCCGCTACAAGATCCT
Organism: Pseudoalteromonas sp. S3178; assembly: GCF_005886985.1. Lineage (NCBI taxonomy): Bacteria > Pseudomonadati > Pseudomonadota > Gammaproteobacteria > Alteromonadales > Pseudoalteromonadaceae > Pseudoalteromonas > Pseudoalteromonas sp. S3178. Next base: position 110,359 of record NZ_PNCW01000025.1, read on the forward strand.
GGTGTTCAGTCGGTTCGTAGCATTTTTGAATTTTACAAACGTCATGATTATAAAACGGTTGTTATGGGCGCAAGCTTTCGTAACACGGGCGAAATTATTGCCCTTACAGGTTGTGACAAGCTAACTATTAGCCCTAACCTTTTAGAAGACCTAGGTAATTTAAAAGGCGCACAGGAATACTTGCTAGAAACAGATATTCCTAAAGAGCCAAAACCTGAGCCGCTTACAGAAGCCCAGTTCCGTTGGTTACATAACCAAGATGCAATGGCGACTGAAAAGCTAGCCGAAGGTATTCGCTCTTTTGCTGATGCACAAGAACAATTAGAAGCACGTTTTAAAGCAATGTAATTGGTTTAAACGTACATTAAAAAACGTCGCAATTGCGGCGTTTTTTTATGTCTAAAAAACACTAACTATTTGCATAAACCTTCATCAATCAATCACACTTTTGTAACATTAATGTCACTTTTTTATTCTATTTTAGCTAGGCCTGTGGTATAGGTATTCTTGAGGTCAATAAAATCAATAGGAGAAGTACATGGATAGCCTAAACGATATATTAGAGATATTAGAAGGTCCTAATACAACACGGAAAACCTCTCAAAAAAATAAAAAAAGAAAGTGGCGGGAAATAGAAGCAATAAAAGACAAACACCGTTTACGTAAAGAACTAGAAGAATACGATTACTTAACAGACAGTATTGCGATTGACGAGCTAGACTTTTAATCCTTTACAACCAACTAAACAAAAAGGCTTTCACTATATGAAAGCCTTTTTAATGCGTTGCTTTTAGTTAAACCTGCCAATTAATGGGTTTATTACCTTGTGATTGTAATAAGTCATTAGTTTTTGAAAAGTGCTGACAGCCAAAAAAACCACGATGTGCAGAAAGCGGCGAAGGATGCGGCCCTTTTAAAATATGATGACGTGCACTGTTTATACTTTTACCTTTTTTTTGCGCATGTGCGCCCCATAAAATAAATACTACACCTTCGCAGTGCTCATTAATGTGCGCAATTACGTTATCGGTAAATTGCTCCCATCCTAAATGCTTATGAGAATGCGCTTGCCCTTGCTCAACAGTAAGTACCGTATTAAGCAAAAATACGCCTTGCTCTGCCCAGCTCTGCAGGTAACCGTGTGCTGGAATAGTAAAGCCAGTAATATCGATAGCTAACTCTTTGTACATATTTTTAAGCGACGGTGGCAGTTTTTTAACCTCAGGCAATACCGAAAAACACAAGCCATGTGCTTGTCCTTCGCCGTGGTAAGGGTCTTGCCCCAAAATAACCACTCGAATGTTGTTAAGTTCTGTTGCATCAAAAGCGTTAAATACTTGTTGCTCTGGCGGATAAACTGCAACGCCTTCTTCTCTGCGCTTAGTGACATAATCTAAGGTTTTCAGCATATAGGGCTGCTGTAATTCGCTTTGTAAAAAGCCTGACCAATCGCTCATTGTGTGCTCTTAATTTGTTTGCGTGATACATCTATTTTATCACACATATCAGCAAGCCCATCGAGCATACGCGGCGAAAAACGATGCAATAAATCGGCATTTACACTAATAAAATGATTATTTTTAACCGCAGGTACTTCTGGCCATTTTTGCCAATCGACAACCGGTTGTGGTGTTTTTGATTTTTCATCAGGGGTAATAATAATTTGCGGCTTAGTCATAACAACATTTTCGATACTAATCTGCGGGTAGTCGGTATCGCTTTGTGCAAACACATTACTTACATGACATGTTTCAATGAGCTGGTTTATCCATGTGTTTTTACTTACCGTCATCATTGGCTCTGGCCATAGTTGATAAAAACCAGTTAATATTTTTTTGCTTTGCTGCTGTTTTTTAATTTTTTTGAGCTTAGTAATAAATGCGTTTGCTACTTGCTCGCTTTGCTCAACACGCCCAGTAAATTTACCAAAAGTAATCAGCTCGTTTGCAACTTCTTCTATTTTTTTGGGATCACTTAAATGTACTTTTATACCAAGGCGTTTAATTTGTTCTAAATCTTCACTTTGATTACCACTTTTCCAACCAATTACTAAATCAGGTTTTAGCGCTAATAATTTTTCAAGGGAAATACCATAGTAACCACCAATGCGCTCAATACTTTTAGCCTCAGCTGGGTAATCGGCGTAATCAACAGTACCGACAATATTACTCCCCGCGCCTATAGCAAATAGGTTTTCTACTATATGCGGCGCAAGTGCCACTACACGTATCTTATTAGGATTTGTTACTTCATTTGCAGCTGCATTGCCTAATAAACTGCATAGCCCAAGTCCAACTAAAAGCGCTTTGTACATTAGTAATCAAACCCTTCTAGCGCTTTTATTCCTGAGTCGAACGCATGTTTTACATTACGTACTTCACTTACTGTATCTGCAAGATCGGTTAAAGTGCGATGCGCTGCACGACCGGTAATAATAACCGACTGCATAGGTGGGCGGTTATTAAGCGCGCTGACCACTTCGTCTAGGTCAATGTAGCCGTAAGTCACCATGTAAGTAAGTTCATCAAGTAATACTAAATCAATACTGCTATCTGCAAGCATACGCTTAGACTCTTGCCATGTTGCTTGGGCAGCAGCAGTGTCGGCCTCTTTATTTTGTGTATCCCATGTAAACCCTGTATTCATTACTGCAAATTCAACACCTGCACCTTGTAATAAATTACGCTCGCCACACTCCCACGTACCTTTAATAAACTGACATACAGCGGCTTTTTTACCATGACCAACACAGCGCGCAACCACACCAAAGCCAGAGGTTGATTTACCTTTACCATTTCCTGTAATTACTTGGAATATACCTTTTACGTCTTGCGCGGCGGCAACACGCGCATCTACCTGCTCTTTTACTTTTTGCTGGCGTTGATTGTGCTTATCGTTGCTTTTATCTGTCATTATTGTGCCCTTCATAAATCGATATAACTTGTTGTATGTTTAAGTGTGCCTCGCACATAGTTGCTAAGCGTTCTAATTGCTGTTCGCGGTGCTCGGCAATACTAATTGGCTTTATTGCGGCCTCTGGTTTTACCCAGTTTAAAATTTGCGATGTGGCGCTGGCCTCATCAAATAAACCATGTAAATAAGTGCCTGCTATAGCATTATCATCACTAATAAAGCCATCGTTTACAAATCCATTAGGATGCTCAGTAAAAGTTAAAAATGGCTTATTAAGCGCAGGCCCTTTACTAACACCTGCATGTATTTCGTAGCCGCTACACGGTGTTTGTAAATCATTTAACTGCAGTGTTGCTGATAATTTAGAGAGTACTTTTTGCGTGCTCAGTGTGGTTTCAAAATCGCACAGAGCAAGCCCCATTATTTGCTTTAACGACGACTCAACTCCATCAGGATCGTTTATGGTATATCCCAGCATTTGCATACCACCACAAATACCAAGTACTTTGCCACCATAGCGTAAGTGTTGCTTTATTTGTGTATCCCAACCTTCGCTTTTTAAAAAGGTTAAATCCCCGAGCACATTTTTACTACCCGGCACAATGATCAGGTCAACTGCTGGAATCGTTTGCGTGTGGCGTACATACGTTATATTAATATTGGGATGCAAACGCAGTGCATCAAAGTCGGTATGGTTACTAATATGAGGCAATAAAAGTACTGCAATATTAATGGTGGCACTCGTCACTTTGTTATCTATCGCAACGGCATCTTCAGCATCAAGGGCTAAATCGTGCAAATATGGAAGTACACCAAGCACAGGCTTATTTGTGTATTGCTCTAGCCAATCTAGTCCGCCTTGTAGCAAACTCAAATCGCCCCTAAAGCGATTTATAACAAACCCTTTTACGCGCGCTTGTTCTGATTCGCTTAGCAGCGCTAATGTTCCCACTAAGTGTGCAAACACGCCGCCTTTGTCAATATCAGCAATGATAATGACCGGGCAATCTACCGCTTCTGCATAACCCATATTTGCTATGTCGTTTTCACGTAGATTAATTTCAGCCGGGCTACCAGCACCTTCAACCAGTAATAAATCAAAACGTTTAGCTAAGCGGTTATGCGAGGTAAGTACTGCATCCATAGCCACTTTTTTATAGTCGTGATATTTACCCGCTTCCATATTACTAATAGCTTTGCCATGAATAATAACTTGTGCGCCAGTGTCGCTATTAGGCTTAAGTAATATGGGGTTAAAGTCTATTTCGGGCTCTACTTTAGCCGCTATTGCTTGCAAAGCTTGCGCACGACCAATTTCGCCGCCATCTTTAGTTACTGCACTATTAAGTGCCATATTTTGTGGCTTAAATGGAGCAACATTTACTCCTCGCTTTGCAAACACTCTGCAAAGCGCCGCTACTAACGTGCTTTTACCCGCATCTGATGTAGTGCCTTGAACCATTAGGGTTTTCATTGGACTACACCTTAGATTTTCTAAAAAACAATAAACTTAAAAAAAACACACTACCTATTGCAGCAGTAATAACACCGACAGGTAGCTCTTGGTTTTTTAATAATGAGCGTGAAAACACATCAACCCACACCATAAATGTGCCGCCAACTAAGCTCGTCACTAATAGGCCAGCTACACTACCTTGTGATATAAAAAAGCGCACAATATGCGGTACCATTAAACCTACAAAGCCTATACCACCACACATTGCCACCAGCACTGCGGTTATTAACGAACTTAAAACAAGCATTAAAATTCTAAATCGATGTACCCGCACACCTAGCGTTATGGCGCTTTCATCGCCCAATAGCATTGCATTAAGCTGCCTTCTGAAGCTCAGCATAAAACCAATGCACACAACAATAACGACTAACGGCAACCAAAGCGTTGCCCATTGCGCACGTGCAAAGCTACCTAACGTCCAAAACAAAATAGCCGCAACAGCCTGAGGATCGCTCCAATAAAGTAACAAGCTAGTAAATGCGCTAAATAAAAACGACAATGCAACACCTGCCAACAACATAGACTCAACTTGAGCACTTTGCTGCCTACCGGCTATAAGTATTAATAAACTCATTGCAGCCAAACTGCCTAAAAGCGCCGCAGTAGATAACATAAAACCAGCGCTAATGCCTGTAACAGCCATAAGTACTACCACTCCAAACGAAGCCCCCGATGATATACCGAATAAGTATGGATCAGCGAGCGGATTGCGCGTGACGGTTTGCAAAATAAGCCCTGCAATTGCTAATCCTGCGCCTGCCATAAACGCAAGTAACGTACGTGGCATCCTTAGCTCGTAAATAATACGCGTATTAAAAGAGACTTCATTTGAAAGTAAAAAACTATTTAACACATCCTCAAGTGAAGTATCTGCCGCACCAAAACTAAGTGCTGCAAATAAGCTAAATAATGCAGCTGCAATGCTTATAAATAGTGCAAGTGAGTGACGAGTATTAACTGCGCTCATATTATTCATAACCATAAAAGTAAGTGATGTGAGGAATGCTATTTCCCGCTTTAGATAACTGTGGATGGCTATTTACTTGAGCGCATACACCAAAGACTTCAGCTAGCATGTTTTCGGTTAATACCTGTGTTGGCGTACCCGAATGCGTAATTTCGCCGTTTTTAATAACAAGCAGTTCATCACACATTGCAGCAGCTAGGTTTAAATCATGAAACGATGCAAATACAGTTACACCGAGCGATTTAGCCAGCTCCATAACTTGTATTTGGTATTTAACATCTAAATGGCTGGTTGGTTCGTCCATAATTAATAACTGAGGTTGCTGCACAATCGCGCGAGCAATTAAAGCGCGTTGTTTTTCACCGCCAGAGAGCGATTCGAAACTTTGATTACTGTGTTGCTCAAGCCCTACAGTGTTGATAGCTTGGATGATATTTTGTTTATCGCTGTTGGTTACTGAACTAAATAACGATTTATGAGGAGTAAGCCCAAGCGCAATAACGTCAAATACGCTTAGGTTAAATTGCGAAGGTGTTTCTTGAAGTACCACAGCGACTTGCTTTGCATAATCTTCACTTTTAAGTTGCCAAATATCGTGGTTATTAAAAGTAATCTGCCCTGATATTGGCCGGTTAAAACGATATAAACAACGTAGCAAACTCGACTTACCCGCCCCATTTGGCCCGATTAGACCCACAAACTTACCTGGCGATATTTGCAAATTAATATTATTTAAAATGCTTTTATTGGCAATCCCCCACGAAACATTATTAACGTTAAGTAAAGGCGTGTTTGGCGCTGATTTATTGTGCAACAGTGAGTCCTTGGTAGGCGTGCACTCACTAACAATACAGCTAACAATACCTAGTGCATTAATAAAAAATGAGTAAACCCGCTCGTTAAAAAAATTTTACCAATCTGCTTAGATACAGAAGCTATTAAGCGATAAATTTAACTCGCTAAATTGTTCAAATATTTATGCTAATTAGTATTGCTCATTTGTATCTGACTTAAAGCTTTATGCTAATTACAGTTACGGGAATAGTTGAGGGTTTGCACCTCATTCCAAATGAGGGTCTATTATGGGCGGGTAAAGAATTTAAAGCAAAAAAAACCGCGCTCAAAGGAGCACGGTTAAAAAGGGAGTGTTTTAACTAATTTAGCGAATAATTAAAACTTGTATTCCATACCTAAGCCTACATAATCTTGGTCAACGTTGTTGTCCATGTCGAAGCTTGAGTAAAAACCAAATACTTTAATGTTTTTATTAAACTTGTGATCAACACCTACAGATACCGCAGTTTTATCGTCGCTATCGTCAAAGTCCATTGCTTGGTACTGTACTTTGAAGGTGTTTTTACCCATGCTGTAAGCTGCGTTTAGTAAGTAACCGTCAGCTTCTGCACTGCCATCCACTGTTTCTTGCGTTTGGTACATTGCGCCTAGTTTAAAGTTTTCAACTTTACCTTGAATTGACGCACGTACAACATCGTAGCCATTTACTTCGCTATCGGCTGCTATTGACGCATATATAGCGCTATTTTTAAGTGCTACATCGCCATAAGTAACCGCTAATGAATAACCGTTATCTGCATCTACGTCATCTTCGGCAATAAAAGTAGCAAGTAATTTAAAACCTTCGTATGTTTTAGATGTATAAGTAATTGAATCACCTAAACGGTTTTCACCTTTAAATACGTTTTTAATATCGCCTTCAAGGTCGTTAAATAAATCTAATTTACCTTGAGATTGTTTAAGGGCTGTATCGTTACGACCCACAACTACCTGACCATATGCGCCTTTTAAGCCAACATATTGGTTACGAGCAGAAATATTGTCGTCGTTGTCGCCTTTTGAGTCAGCATCAGACACGTCTACTTGAAACTCAAACTTATAAACCGCTTCTAGGCCGTCTGTTATTTTTTCAGAACCTTTAAGACCAAAGCGAGATGCGTTACTTTTAATTTCTGTGAAAGACCCTTCACCATCATCAGACGACTGCACAGTAACATTCGCTTTACCGTAAACATCAACGTCTGCAAGCGCATTAAAAGATAAACCACTTAATAAAGCGACACATAAGCTCGATTTTACAAATTTCATGTTATTTCCTCGATAATCACAAAAGACTAATTTTTAAAACAGCTGCAGTTTGGCATCACTAAATGACAAAAATATTACAAATGAAATATTTTTGTCTTTTAAAGTTAATAAAACTGCATTATTTATGAAATCAAAAGGACATGTTCACTAATCAGGCAAATTAGTACCTAATAAAAGCTTTTGCTAAGTCAGCTCTACTTTAGGTAATAAATTTATTAAAGTTTCTATTAATTCCTTTTGCTCATTGTCTCTATGATAGGCTACAAATATATCTCGTGAAGTATTTTCCACATCTTTAACATGAAACAGCTCACCCTTATCAAGGTGATCTTGCACAAGCACCTGAGGTATAAAGGCACTGCCACCACATTGCAGTATTAAATCAAGCGCAATACGCCCTGTACTGGTTCTAAAATAAGGGGGCGTTTTACCTGTAAACTGGCGAGCATGCCAAAGTGAAAAAGTAGTGCCCCAGTCAACATACACATATTGGTTATCAAAAAAGTTTTCGTTTGTTGCGGTGTCAAATGCACTTACTGGAATAATTGGCAGCTCACAGATACGCTCAACCACTAACTCGTCAACCTTTGGCGGATCAAACAAAATAGCCAAATCGAGTGTGCGCTCTAAAAGGAGTCGTGTACTTTCTTGCTGCGCTTTAACTTCAGCTACAAGCGACACCCCAGGCATAGCCGACACTATATTAGTTATACCAAACTGTAAAAATGCATCCCAAATATTAGGTGTACCAGCAAGTGTTACCTGCTTATGCATATTATCAGCAAGCGCCACATCCACTTTTGCGCGCTGCATACCAGTAATTATCATTTTTGCATGGGGTAATAAACGCTCACCGGGCGCCGTTAACTGAATATTATTTCGTTGGCGTATAAATAAATTAACCCCAAGACCTTGCTCAAGTTGGCGAATCCTAAAACTTACTGCAGACTGCGTTATGTAGAGGTTTTCGGCCGCTTTACCGAAGTGGCGAGTACGCACTACTTCTACAAATGTTTTTAATAAATCTATATCCAATTTTTTATCCTCACGATAAAAATAATTTGTTTAATAAATTACCAAACTTGCATCATACTCCAACTAATTAATAGGGTATGAGGATAAAGTTATGAGCAATAATATTTCACTACTACGCCAAGCATTTGTTAGCCAACGTCAATTTTATGATGATCAAAACTTTCCACGTGGTTTTGGCCGCAGCGGAAACTTCACCTTGTTAGAAGCCAGCATATTAGAACAGCACGGAGTTGTTTTAAAAGGCTTATACTCTAAAACTATAGCGCCACAAAATGAACATCAAGAACAATTTGTAGCGGTGGTTACGGGTTCTTTAGAGCCTACAAACCCAATTGAGCGTGCGTGGGTTAAATACTTAAAACTAACAACCTGTAAAACTAAATTCCACACATTATTTGGTCGTTCTAAAATGTCAGGGCCAGCACCCATTAGCCAAGAGTATTATTCAGAAGCAGATAGCTTGTAAGCCACTAAGTTATTTGCTTTTTTGCGTTTTAGCAGTTACAACTTGTATTAGCAAATACTTTTGCAAAATATTAAACAAGGTAGCTACGTGACGCGAAAAATACTAATAATTGAAGATACGCCTACTATAGCGCGTGTGCAAAAGCACATTGCGCTTAAAGCTGGCTACGATGTTGATATCGCCGAGTCGTTAGCTCAAGCTAAAGAACTATTAAATTCAAACGCTTACTTTTGCGCTGTCGTAGACTTTATTTTACCTGATGCGCCAACAGGCGAAGCTGTCCCCTGTACTATAGCTGCAGAAATTCCTACCATTGTAATGACTGGTAATATCGATCAGCAAACACGCGACACGGTAGAAAAATACCCAATAATTGATTACATAACCAAAGAAAACAAACAAGCTTATCAATACTTAGAAAAGCAGTTACTGCGCCTACCCCGTAATGAAAACGTAAAAGTACTCGTTGTTGACGACTCAACCTCTACACGTCGCTATATTTGCAGCTTACTCGCACGACACAAATACCAAACAATAGAAGCTAAAGATGGTGTTGAGGCACTTAAAATGCTTGAAGCCTCACCAGATATCACGGTAATAATTACTGACAACGAAATGCCCAATATGAATGGTGACGAATTATGTACACAAATTCGTAGCCTATACAGTAACGATGAAAAAGCGATTATTGGTATTTCTGGGGCTGACTCTTCAGCGCTTTCTAGCTTATTTTTAAAAAATGGCGCTAACGATTATCTGCACAAACCTTTTAATAGCGAAGAATTTTACTGTCGCCTTAGTCAAAACGTAGATATGTTAGAGCAAATTGCCACCATTAAGCGCCAAGCAAATACTGACTACTTAACAAACTTGCCTAACCGCCGCTACTTTTTTGAAGAGGCTGAAAAATCACTCAAGCAAATTAAGCGCACTAACGGCGATGGTGCACTTGCCATGCTTGATATTGACCACTTTAAATCAATTAACGATACCCACGGACACGATGTAGGCGATGAAGTATTAAAAGGGCTTTCTATATGCTTTAAAAAGTACTTTAAAAAGCACCTTGTAGCGCGTTTGGGTGGTGAAGAGTTTGCGGTTTATTTTATAGATGTAGAAAAACAAGAAGCCCTTAAACGTCTTGAAGGATTTAGATACTTTATAGAAGCTAATAGCCATGAGTTTAGTAGCGCTAAAATCAAATTTACTATTTCAATTGGTTTTGTAAGTGGCCCTGTTTATAAAATTGATGAGCTATTAAAACAGGCCGATTTAAAGCTGTATGACGCTAAAGAAACCGGCCGTAATAAAGTAGTTAGCTAGGCTGTAACACTTACACCTCGGCGGCTGTTATTGCCGCCTTTTTACGTTTACGCGACTGATGATACGAGTCCCACGTAAATATCGCTAAAGCGCTCCAAATACACGCAAAAGTAATAACTCGCTCGGCATCAAACACTTCATCGTAAAATACCACAGCTAGCATAAACATTAAGCTTGGCCCTATGTATTGGAAAAAGCCCAGTGTAGTGTACTGCAAGCGCTTAGCAGCGCCAGTAAAACAAAGCAGTGGCAAAGTGGTAATAATACCGGCACTAATTAGCAATACATTTGTATGCCAATCATTTACTACCAAATCTGATGTGGCTGTAGGAGCCATTACCCACCAATAAATTAACGCGACAGGCAGTAAAATCAGTGCTTCGAGTAAAATACCAGGAAGTGCTTCAACTGGTAATTTTTTACGTAACAAGCCATAAATAGCGAATGAGGTAGCCAGTGAAAACGCTACCACAGGGAACGAGCCAAAGCTAACAAGCTGTAGTACCACGCCAGCAAATGCTAAAAATACCGCAAACCCTTGTAGTTTTCGTAAGCGCTCGCCTAAAAACAGCATACCTAGTAACACATTAAGCAGCGGGTTTATGTAGTAACCTAAGCTGGCGTCAAGCATGTGGTTGTTATTAACGGCCCAAATAAATAAGCCCCAGTTAAAGCCTAATATAGAAGACGTTATAACCAACATAAGCATAATTTTTGGCTGAACAACAATGCGCTTAACCTTACCCCAATATTTAAGCACACTCACTACAAGTACTAAAAATACGACCGACCAGACAACGCGGTGAGTTAAAATCTCAAAAGCAGAAACATGTTGAATTTGCTTAAAATAAATCGGTGCTAAGCCCCACATTAAAAAGGCTAAACAGGCAAAAATACCGCCTTTACGCTGCTCGTTTTCCATCGACATAAATACAACTTACTCATACTAAAAGGCCGACAGTTTATACCAATTCGCACTATTAAGTGATTTATTTTGAGGCGAGTAAACCTAAACGCAAGGCAAAGCTTTTTATTTAGCAGTACTTAATTAGTGGCTTTACCCCACTAAATACGTACCTGTGCCAAAAGCTATTTGTACTGACTTTTCATTATGCAGCTCCATTCTGCACACACATACTTTATTACCTGAACGAATAAGTGTGGCACTCGCTATAAAGCTCTCCCCTTTACCTGGGCGTAAATAGTCGGTGCGTAAATCAATAGTGCCTAATGTAGCAAGCTTTTGCTGCACACTTGGCACATCTATATCGGTTAGTTTGTCTATTACACTGGCTGCTGCAAGCATACCGCCGACATTATCAAGTACGGCTGAAATAATTCCGCCGTGGAGAATTTTTTGCGCAGGGTTACCAACAAACACATCCTGCCAAGGAAAGCTTATTTTAGCTTGTTCAGGGCTTAGCGACTCCACTGATATGTTTAAAAACTGGTTAAATGGCATACCACTTACAAACAACGCGCCTACTTGTTCAATTAACATTTCTTTATTCATTATTATTCTCTATGTTTAAATCAACACTGGTACGATGAGTAAAGCATAACTTGAGCAAAACTACGAGGCTCTGATCAAATCATTTACCTTTAAGCTAAAGACATCTTATAAAAAAAACACTAAAATACCCGCCGATGACTACATTAACGCAACCTTCTAGCACTCTAGTGCGCAAACCCGAAACTGTCCTCAAACAAGTGTTTGGCTACAGCGAATTCCGCGATGGCCAAAAAGCAGTGATTGATGCGGCTATTAGCGGTAAAGATTCTCTGGTATTGCTGCCTACAGGCGGTGGTAAATCAGTGTGCTACCAAGTTCCGGCCTTAGTACTTGATGGCGTTACTATTGTTATTTCTCCACTTATATCGTTAATGCAAGATCAGGTTACGCAATTACAAGCATTAGGTGTTAAAGCTGCTTATGTAAATAACAGCTTAGGGCGAGAAGAACAGCAATTAGTGTATCAACAGCTCCATCAGGGATTAATTAAACTATTATACGTAGCCCCTGAAAAAGTATTGCAGCGTGACTTTTTAGGGCGCTTATCGCACCTAAATGTAAGCCTCTTTGCCATAGACGAAGCGCACTGTGTATCCCATTGGGGACATGACTTTAGACCGCATTACTTTAGATTAAACGAGCTTAAACAACGTTTTTCTCATGTACCGATGATGGCGCTTACTGCCACAGCCGATAAAGCCACTCGCTTTGATATAGTTGAACAATTAAAACTACAACAGCCCTATATCCATACTGGCAGCTTTGATCGCCCTAATATTCGCTACACAATAGAAGAAAAATTTAAGCCTATGGCGCAACTACTGCGCTATTTAAAAGAGCAAAAAAATCAAAGTGGTATTATTTACTGCACCAGCCGCAAACGCGTTGACGACATAGCCGAAAAACTTGCCGATGCAGGCCTAAATGCCGCCGCCTATCATGCGGGTATGAGTAACGAGCAACGCCAATTTGTACAAACCGGTTTTGCCCGTGACGACATTCAAATAGTGGTCGCGACTGTGGCATTTGGTATGGGAATAAATAAACCTAACGTGCGCTTTGTATTGCATTACGATATTCCTAAAAGCATAGAAGCTTATTATCAAGAAACCGGGCGTGCTGGTCGTGACGGCTTAGCCGCAGAAGCCATAATGTATTTTGACCCGGCTGATATTGGCCGCGTTAGGCGCTTTTTTGAAGATATAGATGATGAGCAACGCCGCCGCGTAGAAGAACAACGCTTTAACGCCATGGCAAGTTTTGCAGAGGCACAAACCTGCAGACGTCAAATCCTCCTTAATTACTTTAGTGAATATAAACGCGAACAATGCGGTAACTGCGATATTTGCATAAATCCGCCAAAAAGTTTTGATGGTACTTTAGTTGCCCAACAAGCGCTTTCGTGTGTATACAGAGCTGGGCAGCGTTTTGGTTTAGGTTATATTGTTGAGTTATTACGCGGGGCTAATACAAGCCGCATACGCGACAACAACCATCATGAACTAAGTACATACGGCATAGGTAAAGATAAAAGTAGTGAATTTTGGCTTAGTATTTTGCGCCAACTTATTCATCAGGGTTTACTAAGCCAAGATATAACGCAAGGTGCATCACTACGCTTAACCGAAGCTGCCCGCGCGGTACTTAAAAGTGAATACGCACTACAAATGGCTGAACCTCGCCTGCAAGCTAAACACGTATACCAAGACAAACTTGCCCAATTTAATTACGATAAAAAACTATTTGCCCGCTTACGTGCTCTGCGTAAAGAGCTCGCTGATGCCGACGATGTACCGCCTTATGTTGTATTTAACGATAAAACGTTAGCCGAAATGGCGCAGTTAATGCCTACAAACGACAGCGAATTTTTAAAAGTGTCGGGAGTTGGCTTTACCAAACTAAACAAGTATGGCGGCGAATTTTTAACTGCAATTCGCAATTACCTAGCGACCAATTAAGAACCCTATGACCCAAATAGAATACGATCACGCCCATAAATGCATAATTGTTAATCCAACAGAGCCACCACACGATGAAGATTTTGAGCTGTGGAGCACTTTATTTTTACATTCAGATGAAATAACAATCAACGAATACTCTGGTGGCGCAGATCGTCATCAGCTGCGTTTTAGCTACCAACAACATACTTTTAATTTAAACTTTGAGCATTACAGCGAAAGCATTTGGATTAACGGTGAAGGCCTAGAGGCCGAGCACTTATTAGCAGCCCTTGCCTTTTATTTAAGCTAAAACTGCACTCATTAACAAAGGTGCATAACGGTAACAATTAATTAGTTTCAAAATCCATACCTTTTACTTACATTGTAATAACAATGATGTAAGCTGATATTATGATCGGCAGTTGCTACTAAGTAGTAAAGAGGTTTAATGGTGAATAAGAAATGGATTGCACAATGTTGTATTAGCTTAAGTGTTTTAAGCTTTTTCGTGCCTAGCGCACTTGCTCAGCAAGCGCCTGATAAAACCGACACTTGCCCACTCACTCAAGCCCATTTAGAAAAAAATAAAAACCTGCGCCGAGAAGTAGAAGACAAAACCACACTGTTTAATAGCCGAAGTGATGCGCAAATAGCTTCAATTACGCTCACCCAACTCAATGTATTTAATACAGAGCTTGAAGAAGAAAATAACGCGCTTTTTCGCTTTGCTAACCGCGCCCATATTCAAACCGAGCCAGATGTTATCAGTAATATTTTACTGTTTAAGCAAGGCGATAAATACAACGCTAAAAAGCTGGCTGAGTCAGAGCGCTTATTACGCCGTCAAAATTATTTATATGATGCGCAAATAAGCGCCACAGAAAACTGCGACGGCAATGTGGATGTAACCGTAGTAACCCGCGATTTATGGACCTTATTACCTGAAATCAGTTTTAGCCGCAGCGGTGGCGAAAATAAATCGAGTATTGGCTTTCGAGAGTCTAATTTATTCGGTTGGGGGAAACGTTTATCGTTTGCACGTACAACCGACAGCGATCGTAATGGTTACTTGTTTGTGTATGACGATCCTAATATTTTTTCAACCCGCTACCGCGGCCGTTTAGAATATGCCGACAACAGCGATGGTAAACGCCACTTATTAGAGCTTACCTACCCGTTTTATGCCATAGATACACCTTATAGTTATGGTATTAAAAGTTTTTCTGAGCAAAGAGAAGAATCGCTGTATCGCCGTGGTGATGAATACAGTGAGTTTGATCAAACGACCGATCTATTTAGTGCTTTTTTAGGCCATTCAAAAGCACTCAGTGATAGTTGGACGCAGCGCCTAACGCTTGGCTACGTAAACCAAGAAGACAGCTTTGAAGAGATTGACACTACCTTTGCCCCGCTTGCTCAAAACCGAAAGCTGAGTTATCCGTATGTTAGCGGGCACTGGTTTGAAGACAGCTATATAAAAGTGCGTAACTTTGACAGTATTTCTCGCACTGAAGATTTAAATTTAGGCTGGAACATAAAAGCACTATTAGGCTATTCAGACGAGTCATTAAGTAATGACGACACCCGAGCCGTTTACTCTTTTAAAGCTAAAAAAGCACACTTTACCACCGACAGAACGCTTTGGCGTTTTAGTACTGAGCTTGATGGCTATTGGAATAAAGAACAAAAACAACTAGAAAACTTTTTAGCCACCAGCCAAATACAATACTACTTAAACACCAGCGAAAACCAATCTTGGTATGTTAAAGCTCGCGCGCAGTACGCTAAAAATTTAACCGCTGATAAACAGCTTACATTAGGCGGCGAAACAGGTTTGCGCGGCTACCCGATGGATTACCAACATGGCGATCGTAGCTTTTTAGTTAGTTTAGAAAAGCGCTATTACTGGGAGTATGATTTACTGCAACTATTTAAAGTGGGTGCGGCAGGTTTTTTAGATGTTGGCCGCGCTTGGTTTAATAATGAAGATAACGGCGAGAACGACCATGTTTTAAAAAATGTCGGTATTGGGCTGCGCTTAGCGCCAAGCAGAGCAAACTCTGGCACCATGATCCATATTGATATTGCAGCGCCTCTTGATAGCTACGACGATGTTGATTCGGTGCAGTGGTTAGTTAGCGTCAAAAACACCTTTTAAATAGCGAGTAGCATACGAAAGCGCTAAACTAGCACTTTAAACTCGCTTAAAAATAGTACGGGATCACACTTTGGAATTGTTTGCGCTTTTAGAGCTAATGGGTACGCAATATAAATTAATTGTCACCCTTATTGCCATTTTACTTTTTCCTCTTTTATTAAAAATAACTAAAAAGCTGCTCGAAAAAGCCATAAAAGGCAAAGTAGATGTTCATCGTAAATTTAGAGCTGAGCTGTTATTAAAAATAATACTCGCGTTTGTAGTACTGTGCTTAGTGCTCATATTTTGGGGTATAGAGCTGCGTGGATTATTAGTTTTAGGCTCATCTTTGTTTGCTATGTTAGGGGTCGCTTTATTTGCAGCTTGGTCGTTACTAAGTAACCTTACCGCCTTTTTATTAATGTTTATTCAAAACGATTTTCATGTTGGCTACTGGGTACGTATTGTTGATGGCGCAAACCATGTAGAAGGACGTATTGTTGAGCTAGGCTTAATGAATGTCGTGCTTGAGCATGTAGATGGGCACAGAGTTGTATACCCAAATAACCTCTTTGTTACTCGCCCTGTAATGGTATTAAAAAAAGAGCCTAAGCCCACTAAAGCGCCGATAATTAAGCGCATTATTGGCCCTAAAAAGACATAGTTTAAAAAGTCATATTCACAAAAAAGCCGCAGTAGGTAAATTACCTACTGCGGCTTTTTAATACTTAACTAACCACAATTAAGACTAGTTATTTAGCTCAGCTGTTTTAAGCTCTTCATCTAAATCATTTATTTCGTCAATAAAGTGCTCTAGTTGCTGCTCTACTAAGCTATTGTCATTTGCAAAGTAAGCAAGGTGGAATACCGCATCCCCTTCGTTTACTAATGGCATAGTTTGCTGACCAATTACAATACCGCCTTTAGGCGCTAAAAGCTCAAGCTCAGAATCCCCTAAAGGGCTACTTATATACGCCAGCACTTGGCCTTTTTCTACATGCTCACCAAGCGATACTTGTGCGCGCACAATGCCATCCACTTCAGCACGTATCCAACTTGTAGACCCTGCAATAATAGGATCGGGTAGCTTTTTAGGACGTTTGCCACGGATCATTTTTAAATGACGCATCACATAATCCACACCCTGCACACCTGCTGCTATGGCAATAGGATCAAAGCGAAGTGCTTCACCGGCTTCGTAAGTAATAACCGGTATACCTAAGTTAGCGGCTTCACTTCTTAGTGAGCCATTACGAAGAGATGCGTTTATTACCGCTGGTGTGCCAAATGCTTTAGCCATATCAGCGGTTGCTTCATCTTCTAAATTAGCGCGTATTTGCGGTAAATTAGTACGATGAATAGCACCGGTATGTAAATCAATAATGTGAGTACAATGTACCGCCACCTGATTAAAAAACATATGTGCCATACGCCCAGCTAGCGATCCGCGCTCAGAGCCCGGAAAACTGCGGTTCATATCACGTCTATCGGGTAAATAACGCGATTTATGAATAAAGCCAAACACATTAACAATAGGCACAGCAATTATGGTTCCGCGCAGTTGGCTTGCATCTATTTTAGAGAGCAGCTGACGCACAACTTCTACACCATTTAGCTCATCACCATGAATAGCGGCACATACCATAAGCACAGGGCCTTCCATCACACCGTTAACCACCTCAATAGGGATATTGAGCGGTGAATGGGTGTAAAGTTTAGCTGCCTCTAAGGCAAGTGTTTTACGCTCGCCTACGCCTACGCTTTCACCTAATAAGGTAAAAGGACGGTTAATTTTAACCTTTGCCACGAGTTGCTGTTCCTTTAATAGCGGCATTTTTTTCGATGAAGTCGATTACCATGCCCGCAATATCTTTACCTGTTGCTACTTCAATACCCTCAAGGCCTGGTGAAGAGTTAACTTCCATTACCAGTGGTCCACGAGATGAGCGAAGTAAGTCAACACCCGCTACATTTAAGCCCATTGCTTTTGCTGCAGCTACAGCCGTTTTACGCTCCTCTGGTGTAATGCGTACAAGTGTAGCGCTACCACCACGGTGAAGGTTTGAACGGAACTCACCCTCTTGAGCTTGGCGTTTCATGGCTGCTATTACTTTATCGCCTAATACAAAACAACGAATGTCGGCACCGCCGGCTTCTTTAATATATTCTTGAACCATAATATTGGCTTTTAAGCCCATAAACGCTTCAATAACACTTTCAGCCGCTTTACGCGTTTCGGCAAGTACAACACCAATGCCTTGTGTGCCTTCAAGTAACTTAATTACTACTGGTGCGCCGCCTACCATTTCAAGTAAGTCTTTAACGTCATCGGGTTTGCTTGCAAAACCGGTTACCGGCATACCTACGCCTTTACGCGAAAGTAACTGTAGCGAACGTAATTTATCGCGAGAACGTGAAATAGCCACCGATTCGTTAACAGGGTAAACACCCATCATTTCAAACTGACGTAATACAGAACAGCCATAAAATGTAACTGATGCACCAATACGCGGGACGATTGCGTCAAATTCTTTTAAGTTTTCACCGCGGTAGTGAATTTCTGGCTGCTCTGAGTTTATATTCATGTAACAACGAAGTGCATCAATCACTTTAACTTCGTGACCACGCGCTTCCGCCGCCTCAATTAAGCGGCGAGTTGAATATAAATTTCTGTTGCGAGATAAAATACCAATTTTCATAGTTAAAACCTTAACTATCTAATAAATGAGATAAAGCCGGATCAACGACTATACGATTTTCCATGGCTGTACGCCCTAGTAACATTCTAAACTTCATTGTTGCTCTACTCGTTAAAGTGACTTCTATTGGCCAGCTGTGCTGCCCTGCATGCAATGTTGTTTCTATAAAGTACCGTAACTCTTTTTGCCCACTAGAGCTGGTTACGGCCTTAATTTTTTTAACCTTTGCTTTGCAAGTAATGCGTGTTTGCTCATCGTCTTGCAAAGGCTGGGCTATAAATTTTACCCACTTTTCACCGCCTTCTTCGTACTCTTCAATGTTAATTGCATGAATACATGAAGTGCGGGCGCCAGTATCAACTTTTGCTTTAATCTTCTCGATGCCAAGCTCGGGTAAACTTAACCACTCACGCCAACCAACTGTGATCTTTGCTGTCATAAATGTGCCCTTAATAAAAAAGTGACTTATACGCTACGGGTCAAAAAACACCAACGAAATAAATTTATCTAGTCGATGAGTAAATTAAATTGATCTTTTTAGGTAACTCATCACACAATGCGCGCCTTGCTGATTAGTGCTATTAGCCGTTTTATTCAGCACAAAGGCTCTGCATATGTTTTTACAAAATAAACTTAACTTATTAAAAATAAAGGTAAGTTTGTAAGCGACTAAGTAGATACACTATAGTTAACAGTATTAAAAATATACTATTTTGAGAATTAATTATGATTAATGGTTTACTACATGCCCTTGTGCTTGATGAACAAGGCGGCGCACGCTCAATAGAAAGCACGAGTGAGTTAAATAACTGGCAACCAGGCCAAGGTAAACTTTGGGTTCATATGGACTATAGCCAAAGCGAAGCTGTACAGTGGCTAAAATCACAATCTCATTTAACCGATTACGAACTCGATTCTTTAATTGCAGATGAAACTCGCCCACGAATTACTGCTACAACAAATGGCCATATGCTATTTTTACGCGGTGTAAATTTAAACCCTGCGCAAAGCCCTGAGGACATGGTTTCAATTCGCTTATTCATTAGTGAAAATATCCTAATTACAACACGCAAACGTCGTTTGCTGTCTGTACAAGATATTATTGCCTCATTAAAAGCAAATAGCGGTCCTTGTGATATTTCAGAACTTGTATGCTCTATAACGCAAAAATTAACATCGCGCATGCAAAGCGTTATTGATTCACTCGATGAAACACTAGACGAGTTTGAAGAAGAAATTGACGAGCCAAGCAAAAAGTTTGATAACCAAGGTTTATCGCAATTACGCCGTCAAACTATTGCTCTAAAGCGTTACTTAAAACCGCAAAAAGAAGCACTTAGCTCAATGGTAAATAACCACTACCCGTGGCTATTAGATGACGATAAAGCAAAGCTAAACGAAACCACTAACTTACTTATTCGCTATTTAGAAGAGCTAGACAGTTCAATAGAACGTGCACAAATCATTCAACAAACCATTACCAACCAAGTGTCTGAACAATTAAATCAGCGCATGTATGTAATGTCGGTTGTGGCTGCATTATTTTTACCACTAGGCTTTTTAACTGGCCTGTTAGGTGTAAACGTAGGCGGTATACCTGGTACCGAAAACCCCTATGCATTTAGTGCATTTGTTATATTTTTGATTGTGCTTACAGGTGGTATTGGCGTGTATTTTAAAAATAAAAAATGGCTGTAAATTAAAACGCATATTTAATATGGCCACTCAATTGAGTGGCCATAATTAAGTGGCTACTTAGTTTGTTTGACGGGTATAAGTGACATTAGTCATTGTTACTTTTGATTGAGTAATCCCTAAATCTTCAAAGCAATTTTTGAATGAATTAGAGTTACCTGCTTCACCGCATTTATCTAAAGTATTTGGATCTTGAGATTGTAAGTAGTTACCAAACTTAAAGTAAGATTCAGAATCATCCTCTACAGGAATTCCAAACGAATTACCTAGCGCACTTACATCGACATCGCCGTAATTGTTTACCACTCGTAGATTGAATGACTCACCGCTTGTAATAGTACCTAGCGCATATTTTTCTTCATTACCGCTGGTATTACGTAAACGAACATACACATCAAAAATACCATTACCCGCTACGCTGTCGTTAAAACCTGATTCATCAGTGTCAGAAACATACACTTTAGAAATAGTTCCGGTATCGCTGGCGTGGTGCTGTGAAATAATTGTTTTACCGCCATCAGACATTTCAACTTTTACAGTTGCTTCAAATACTTCGTAAGACTGTGTCATGGCAACGCGCAAGCTTTCTTTTACTTTGTATTCATGACGCCAACCATTCCCGTTAGGTGTAATATGCTGCGCTTCTAAAGGTACAAATACCAACGTACTATCGTTCACTAATGGATTAGGGTTATCCCCTTCTAAATCAAAAACACTACCACTTGTGATGCTACTTGGAATCGTTGTACCGTCTCCTGAGCCTGCTCCATCATCAGTGCCACCGCCATTACTACTGCCCTCAACCAATGTAAAATTATCAAAGCGAACATCACTTGAGCTATTGTAATGCTTAGCAAATACTTGCAGTGAATTTGTATTCGCTGAGGTAAATGTTTTAGTTACTTTAGTCCAAGACGATACATCAAAGGTTTTATTTTTAAATAAACCGTTTAAGTCGTTAACTCCAATTTGCCCTTTACCAAGTACATAAGCACTTAATGTATATTCAGTGTTTGGCTGAATATTTACTAATTGATAAACACGTGCTGGGCTTCCCTGAATTTTTAACGAATTTGATCCGCTATAGGCATCAGATGAAATAGCCGCTGGCTCAGTTTCGTTCCAACTATTAAAACCACTTTCAAAGCCGGGGTTATTAATAGTTGCAGCGTGAGATAACGCTGAGGTTGCAGTAATTGCAGTGCAAATAAACAATTTTTTGTGGTTAATCATTATCTTTATTCCTTTAAACCTGAACATAAAAACAACCTAACTACTTAGGTCAGTGAGATTCACTAACACTTAGATCTTACCGCTAAACAGGTTTTTAATTGTGTATGAATAGCATTGGTAATTTAAATAGCACTTAAAACATTACCAATTAACATTACCAGTGCATGTACCCGAAGGCGAAATAAAGGTTATATTTATTATTACCAATATGTCAATACAGTATAAAATAGCAAATAAGTATTACTTTCATCTTTATTATCACTTAAAAATAAATTTAAATATTAATTTAATCAATAAATTAAGATTTAAGAAGTAAAAATTTAATTTTTAAAAATAAATTTAAATTTCAGACATTAGTACTAAAAAATAATTTACGTCGCTTACCAATAATTATGAACAATATTAATTTAGTATGAATTAAAAATAAAACTTGAGACAAATTAGAGCTTAAATTTAAATTGGTAACAACACAGATGAGAATTGGTAATATATACTTTATTTTATAAATAGAGGCTAATGAGTATATTTGAGCCTAAACAGGGGGATAAAACTAAAAAAGGCGAGCATTGTTAAATGCTCGCCTTTACTATTTTTCTAATGCTGGGTGATTAATTACTCTTGAAAGTAAGTGCCCCAACCGTCGTATTCAACGTCGCACTCAACAGCAAGTGCTGCTAGTTTATCAACGTCTTCCATAATTACGTCTACGTCTAGCTCAGCTTCTACTACTATGTCGAAGCTCCATATTTTGCTGCCGTCTTCAAGCTCAAGCTCTGCTGGCTCTTCAACATCGTAGCCTAGTTTAAAAGCAGCCAATGCCGCTTGCTCTAGCTTAGGGAAGTCTTCACACACAAAATGGTGCTCTACTTCATAAAGTATTTCAGGATCTGATCCATCTTCAAGTAGTGAACTTACGATGTCTTCACTTATTTCGCGCCAGTTTTCCATTATTTATCTCTCACTTGAGCATCTAATTCAGTTATTTTAGCAGCCATAATGCTATGCACGCTTTTAGCGTGCTCACGCGCGCTAATATTTTTATCAAGCGATACGGGCGCTAACATTTCAATGTAAATTGTACCATTATCCCATCGATTTAGCTTTATGGATTTATGCGTTGTATTCATACATACCGGAATAACGGGCACATCTGCGCTCATTGCGGTGTGAAATGCACCTGTTTTGAAAGGTAATAGCCCTCTTCCGTAGCTTCTCGTGCCTTCAGGAAACATCCATACAGATAGACCATTACTTTTAATTTTTTCGGCTGCTTTAGAAATGGTTCCTGCCGCTTTCGAGCGATTCGATCTATCAATTAAAATATTACCCGACAACCAATAAAGCTGACCAAAAAATGGGATCCACTTTAAGCTTTTTTTACCTAGGCTGACGCAATTTTTTGGCACCATGGCAGGAATCGTAAATAAGTCATAGTTGTTTTGATGATTTGCTAAGTATACAGCGGGGCCTGCTTTTACCGCCTCGGGATGGCGTGTAAGCACAAGTTTTACACCCAACATTTTTGCCATTGAGCCAAACCAAGTCGCTATAACATGTACATTATTAGCGTGAAATGGTCTTACAATCGAAAGTAATAAACCAAAAACACAGCTTAATAATATAAACAGCAGCATAATAAAAATACGTATAACAGCTAACAAACTATCTCTCCAAAATGTGTGTGCAGTGCGCCAAATGCTGCGCACATTTTAGTATTATAACGCTATTTTGTTACACACACGAGACATAGCGTACACTTGTGCGCTGAAATTACGTGCACAAACAAAAACGGCCTGCAAATGCAGACCGTTTGGTAGATTAATGTTTGTTACTCTTCAACGACTGTCTCATCAGCCTCATCAGCAGGAGTAAACTCAACAACGGCTTCATCAACTCGTTGCAAACCACGCGGAAGTTTATTACCTCTACGGCCTCGCTCTCCATGATAATGCTCTAAATCAGTTGGCTTAAGTGTTAGCTTACGCTTACCAGCGTGAAGCGTTACACTGCTCCCTTGTGGCACAACAGCCAGTACTTTTACAAACTCTTCTCGTGCTTGTACCTTTGCTCCAGGTATAGAAATAATCTTATTCCCTTTACCCTTACCAAGTTTTGGTAAATCACGTAGTGGGAATAAAAGCATGCGTCCTTCGTTAGAAATAGCCATACAATAATCGCTAGCTACATCGTTAACCCTAATTGGCGAAAGCAATATGCCACCTTTAGGAACACTGACCAGCGCTTTACCGTTTTTGTTTTTACTCACTAAATCTTTAAAGTCGGTTATAAAGCCATAACCCGCATCCGATGCCATGAGTAATACTTGGTTGTCATCAGCCATTACCACGTGCTCAAAATTAGCTCCTGTGGTTAGGTTAAATCGCCCTGTCATGGGTTCGCCTTGGCTTCGGGCTGAAGGCAGACTATGTGCATCCGTTGCAAAGGCACGCCCTGCTGAATCTAAAAATACAGCGGGTTGATTACTCTTACCCCGAGCCGAGGCTCTGTAATTATCACCTGAGCGATAATTGAGCCCTTCTACATCTAGGTCATGACCTTTACCAACGCGCGCCCACCCTTTATCAGAGAGCACAACCGTCACTGACTCTGATGGGATTAAATCTTTTTCGTTAAGCGCTTTAGCTTCTGAGCGCTCAATAACCGGCGATCGGCGATCGTCACCATACATTTCGGCAGCTTCTTGAATCTCTTTTTTAAGAAGCGTTGACATACGACGGTCTGAACCCAGTGTTAGCTCTAGTTTGTCACGTTCTTTAGCTAACTCGTCTTGCTCACCACGAATTTTAAACTCTTCTAGTTTTGCTAAGTGACGAAGTTTTAATTCTAAAATTGCTTCTGCTTGAATATCAGTTAAATCAAAGCGCTCCATAAGCACAGGCTTTGGTTTGTCTTCGGTGCGGATGATTTCGATTACTTCATCAATATTTAAAAATGCGGCGAGTAAACCTTCTAAAATATGTAATCGAGCCAATACTTTATCTAAACGATACTGTAAACGCCTGCGAACTGTTTCACGTCTAAACGTAAGCCACTCAGATAAAATGCTGCGTAAGTCTTTTACTTGCGGGCGACCATCTAGGCCTAGCATGTTTAAATTTACGCGGTAATTTTTTTCAAGATCGGTAGTAGCAAACAAGTGCGCCATCAATGGCTCAGCTTTAATGCGGTTAGAACGCGGAATAATTACAATACGCGTTGGGTTTTCATGATCAGACTCATCACGTAAATCGGCAATCATAGGCAGCTTTTTAGCGTTCATTTGCGCTGCTATTTGCTCAAGTACTTTACCACCAGAGCATTGATGCGGAAGTGCTGTAATTACAATGTCGCCATGCTCTTCGGTATAAACCGCGCGCATTTTGATAGAGCCTCGCCCCGTTTTATATATTTTATGAATATCGGCTTTTGGGGTAATTATTTCAGCATCAGTTGGGTAATCTGGCGCATGTACTAACTCAAGAATTTCCTCAAGTTCAGTTTTTGGCTTATCAAGTAATAAGCAACACGCACTGGCTAATTCGCGCACGTTATGTGGCGGAATATCAGTTGCCATACCAACGGCAATACCCGTTACGCCGTTTAGTAAAATATGCGGTAAACGCGATGGCAATACTAAAGGCTCGTTCATGGTGCCATCAAAGTTTGGCGTCCAATCAACTGTGCCTTGCCCAAGCTCTTTTAGTAATACTTCAGAAAACTTAGATAAACGAGCTTCGGTATAACGCATTGCCGCAAACGATTTAGGATCATCTGCCGCCCCCCAGTTACCTTGACCGTCAACCAGCGGATAACGATAGGAAAACGGCTGCGCCATGAGTACCATCGCTTCGTAACACGCACTATCGCCGTGCGGATGGTATTTACCTAGTACGTCACCGACGGTACGAGCCGATTTTTTATATTTAGCAGCAGCCGATAACCCCAGCTCGCTCATAGCATAAATAATACGACGCTGAACCGGTTTTAAACCATCACCAACATGTGGCAATGCTCGGTCCATAATTACGTACATGGAGTAGTTTAAATAGGCGTCTTCAGTAAAGCGCCCCATTGTTTGTTGCTCAATTCCTTGCATTAGCAAGGTATCTGTATCACTCATTAAAGCTTACCTAGTTTTTCTTATAGCTTACACGGTAGATCACATTGGCGTAATCATCGCTTACCAACAGACTGCCGTCACCTAATTCTGCAAATGCAACAGGGCGTCCAAATGTGGCTTCGTCTTTCATAAAGCCTGTAATAAACGGCGTATATTTTGTGACTCGACCTTGCTCAATGGTAGCTAACGCTACTTTATAACCTGATTTTTTAGAACGGTTCCACGAACCATGCTCTGCAACAAATAACTGCTGCTTATAATTTGCTGGAAATTGTTTACCGTTATAAAAATGAATGCCTAAAGGTGCAACATGTGCAGCAAGCGCAAGTGCCGGAGAGGTATAATCGGCAATGTTTTTACCTTTACCAAACTCAGGGTCAATAATTGCGCCGGCGTGAACATAAGGAAAACCAAAGTGCTCACCTTCTTTACTTACACGGTTTATTTCATCTGGTGGGATATCATCGCCCATCATGTCGCGACCATTATCACTAAACCACAAAGCCTGTGTGCTTGGGTGAAAATCAAAACCGACTGAGTTACGCACACCTTGCGCAATGGTTTTAATTTGCTTAGTTTCTACATTAAGTGAAAAAATACGACCGTAGCGCTCGTCTTCGGCGCAAATATTACACGGCACACCTACAGGAATAAGTAATTCGCCTGTTGGTGTAAAACGTAGAAACTTCCAGCCGTGGTGGCGATCTGATGGTAATGCGTTATAAATTACATCAAACTTTGGATCTTTTAGCTCCGTGTCGATATTTTTAAAACGAATAATACGATGCACTTCACCAACGTATAAATCGCCATCTTTAATTGCCAGGCCCGAGGGCATATTTAAACCTTCAGCAATCACAATTTTTTTGTCCGCTACGCCATCACTATTATGATCGATAAGCGCATATACATTACCTGCTTTACGCGAGCCTGCGTACACAATACCTTTTTTTGACACTGCAATTTGGCGAGCATTTTCAACATCATCAGCAAATAAGCTTACTTCAAACCCTGGTGCAACGGTGAGTTTATCAAGTATGTTTTTCGCCATTGCTGGGGCGCTTGTTATCCCCAATAACAGCAAACTTCCTAGTAATTTATTCATTTGCTTCTCCTAGTGTTATACAAAGCACTTTATACCTGTGCTTTGTTACCATGATCTTCTAACCATTGACGACGATCTGGCGATCGTTTTTTAGCAAGTAGCATATCCATCATTTCCATGGTTTGCTCTTCTTCATCTAAAGTTAGCTGTACTAAACGGCGTGTATTTGGATCCATCGTCGTTTCACGAAGTTGCAGTGGGTTCATTTCACCCAATCCTTTAAATCGCTGTACGTTTACTTTTCCGCGTTTTTTCTCGGCTTCTATGCGTGCCAAAATACCGGTTTTTTCATCTTCATCGAGGGCGTAATATACTTCTTTGCCAATATCGATTCTAAATAGTGGCGGCATAGCAACATACACATGCCCTGTTTTAACCAGCTGTGGAAAATGGCGAACAAATAAAGCGCATAACAATGTCGCAATGTGTAATCCATCCGAGTCAGCATCGGCTAGTATACAAATTTTGTTGTAGCGAAGCCCTGATAAGTCGCTTGAATCTGGGTCTATACCCAGTGCCACTGAAATATCGTGTACTTCTTGAGACGCAAGAATTTGCCCTGACTCAACTTCCCACGTATTTAAAATTTTACCACGCAGCGGCATAATGGCCTGAAACTCACGATCGCGAGCTTGCTTTGCAGAACCACCAGCAGAGTCACCCTCTACTAAAAACAGCTCTGTTCTGTCGTTATCTGCAGCGCTACAATCGGTTAATTTACCAGGTAAAGCGGGGCCTGCAGTAACACGCTTACGAACAACTTTCTTAGCTGCACGTAATCTGCGCTGTGCATTAGAAATACATAATTCAGATAATAGCTCTGCCGTGTCAGTATGCTCGTTTAACCACAAGCTAAACGAATCTTTTACGACACCCGACACAAACGCTGCACATGAGCGCGATGAAAGCTTTTCTTTAGTTTGGCCTGCAAATTGTGGGTCTTGCATTTTTACCGATAAAACATAACTACAGCGCTCCCAAATATCATCTGGGGTAAGTTTTACGCCTCGCGGTAATAAGTTTCTAAATTCACAAAACTCACGCATGGCTTCCAGCAAGCCTTGGCGTAAACCATTAACATGTGTACCGCCTTGCGCGGTAGGAATTAAGTTTACGTAACTCTCGGCTATAGACTCGCCACCTTCAGGAAGCCAAACAACCGCCCAATCAGCACCTTCAATAGAGCTTGAAAACTCACCGACAAATGGGTCTTGTGGTAATATTTCGTAGCCTTTAACAGCTTCTATTAAATAATCTTTTAAACCGGTTTCGTAGTACCACTCTTGGCTTTCTTTGGTTTGTTTGTTTGTAAACTTAATACGCAGGCCTGGGCACAAAACTGCTTTGGCTTTTAATAAGTGATTAAGCTTTGAAATAGAAAAGTTTGCTGAGTCAAAATAGCTGGCATCGGGCCAAAACCGAACGGTAGTACCAGTATTACGTTTACCAACAGTACCAATTACGTTGAGGTTTTCTACTTTGTCGCCATTTTCAAACGCCATTTTATATTGCTGGGCTTCGCGCCTTACAATGACTTCAACACGGGTAGAAAGCGCATTTACAACTGAAATACCTACCCCGTGTAAACCACCTGAAAATTGATAGTTTTTATTTGAAAACTTACCACCAGCGTGCAGTTTAGTAAAAATAAGCTCAACCCCAGGAATACCTTCTTCTGGATGAATATCAATAGGCATACCACGGCCATCATCACTTACTTCAAGTGAGTTATCTTCGTGTAAAATCACGTCAATTTTAGTGGCATGGCCAGCCATGGCTTCATCGACACTATTATCGATGACCTCTTGGCCTAAATGATTTGGGCGTACGGTGTCGGTGTACATCCCTGGGCGTCTTTTTACCGGGTCTAATCCATTGAGGACCTCAATGGCTTCGGCGTTATAGTTTTGCTCGCTCATAGTTTTTATCTTTATATCCGCTAAGGCTTTAATTTGTTTTACTAGTTTTATTTTTATATGCGCTAAGTTAACTAGTTTTACGTGATTTTAAGAAAATCTACAATACTTGCAAAGGTGCGTTCAAACTCAACGTAGCTATGATCGCCACCAAATTCTATCCATTGCTTGCATTGCGAATAATATTTTACTGCATGTTGATAGTTCAACACTTCATCGCCTGTTTGCTGTAACAAATACAGTAGTTCAGGGTGCGTCAGCTTATCTACAGTCAGTAGTTTTAGCGCCTCTATATGGCTGTTATTTAGCTCATAATGATAATCTTGATATGGATTATAGTTAGGCCCAAGTAACGACTGTAATAAATTATAGGGTGCGACCGCGGGATTAATAACCACTGCAGGAATTTGATAACGCTGCGATAAATACGTGGCAAAAAAACCACCTAACGAGCTACCTAATAAAACGGTATTAGGCGTTAGTAATTGCTCAAGCTCAATGATGGCTTGTAAGGGCTCGTGGTTTAAGCACGGTACACAATAATCAACGTCATAGTTTGCCATAAGCTCGCCAAACCTCACAGCTTTATATGATTTTTGTGAGCTATTAAAACCATGAATATAGATTACTCGCTTAGCCATACCACGTCCGTTTTTACATTTAACTCACCTTGAACGCTGCTAATATTTAGCATTCTGTATGCGGGC
The DNA here is from genome assembly GCF_005886985.1 of Pseudoalteromonas sp. S3178. Taxonomy (NCBI): domain Bacteria; kingdom Pseudomonadati; phylum Pseudomonadota; class Gammaproteobacteria; order Alteromonadales; family Pseudoalteromonadaceae; genus Pseudoalteromonas; species Pseudoalteromonas sp. S3178. The sequence goes on from NZ_PNCW01000025.1 coordinate 139,747, forward strand.
CCTGTGTTTTTTTGCTGCCAATTTGCTGTGTTTTTTACAAACTGCACAGAGCTTGCTGGCGTTGCATATACCGCTAATTCCCTAAAACTTTGCGTATACTCGTTATGTACATGTCCATGAAAAAGAGCTGCGACGTTATTACTATTAACTAAAATATTTAATAGCTGGGGGCCATTTTCTAACATGTGTTTATCAAGGTAGCCATTAATAGGTAACGGATTATGATGGCAAAACATGACATTGCTTTTACTAGAGCTCACTAAACACTGTGTTATTTCATCTAAATGATTACTTGTAACCCAACCAGCAGGCGTTGGACCTTTAGAGTTTATAAGTAATAAATCAAACCCATTGGCTGTAATGCGTTTAGCTGCATTTATTTGAGAGCCACTAATACGATTTAGCATTGCCAACTCGTCATGATTACCCGGTACCCAAAATACCGGGCAAGTAAGCGCGCTTTCATTTATAAGATTGCTAAATAATAAGTACGATTCAAAGCTATGATCTTGTGTTAAGTCGCCCCCAAAAATAACACAGTCGGGCTTTTGCTTTGCTATGTGCGCTAGTGACTTTTCAAAGTGTTTGGCTGTATTTACATTAAAATACTCACCACTTTTATCTGCAAATAGGTGACTGTCGGTAATATGAGCTATATTTAAAGATGATTTATCAAAACTATATGCCTCATCAAACCAAGCCATTATTTACATCCCAGTTTAACGTTGCTTGCCCGCGTTCAACACAGGCTACTAACCAGTCATATAAAAAAGCATTAAGCTGATATTTTTCATCTTTTTGATGCATTTTAGGGTTAGGGTAACCGTAAGAAGGTTTTATACGCTGATGGTAATCGTGATGAATAATTTCAGCCACTTTGGCATCGTGATACAACCTTAGTGTTAAATAAAGTGGAGCAATGCCTTTAACCATCCCTGTTAGCTGTTTGATTGAAATATCCATAGTGTACTTTGCGCTATCGTCTACTTTAATAGCAAACTCGCTGTTACCTAATTTAATTTCGCGGGTGCTTCCAATATCCCGCTCGCTTGGTAACAACTTTAATAGTCGCAGGTAGTTATGCTCGCAAAGTGTTAAATACTTTGGGAGGCTTTGAATATATCGCTTTGTTGCTAATAGTGCTGTCAAAGTACCGCCATTATGTTGTTAACCCTTTATCAGGTTAAATTGAAGTTATGCCCACTTTTTGGCCATTTTATCGCGATTAAGCGCAAGCCACTGCATACATATAACTGTTGCAGCATTGTCCATCTCACCATTATTGAGGCGCGTAAGCGCATCATCAACACTTAAAACGTGAGTTTTGATATCTTCGCCTTCGCTTTCAAGGCCATAGACACCGGTTTTTACTTGGCTTAAATCAGCACGTGCTAAATACAAATGTAAGCGCTCTGTAGTACCACCTGGGCTTGATAAGTACGACAACATAAATTCAAGTTCGTTTAACTCAAGCCCCGCTTCTTCAAATGCTTCTTTTTTTACTACCGACTCATAATCCGTGCTGCCATCGGTCATGCCAGCAATACATTCTAGCAGCCACGGTGAGTGTTTGCTCTTAATTGCACCTATACGTATTTGCTCAATTAAAAGCACAGTATCAGATACCGGATCGTACGGAAGTACTGCAATGGCATCGCCACGTTCTAATATTTCGCGGCTAATAACGTTAGATGTTCCACCTGCAAACAGCGCATGCTCAAATTGGTATAAATCGACCTGAAAAAAACCCTTATAAAGGTTTTTAACTGGTTTAACACTAACGTCTTTATGAGTGAATTTTACCAAGTTTTTACTCGTCATGCTTTTACTTCCTGCTTATCTAAACGGTTAAAATGCGTTAATATATTCTGTTACACTTGAACATACTGTTTTACTAATTTTTTTTTTAGTTATGAAGTAAAACAGGTTAACATGCTTTTAGTACAAAAATTGTCTAAGGACTGAACCTAACATGAAAAAGAACATCCTTGCGGCGCTGGTTAGTTTATCATGCGCATTAGGCGCAACAGCAGCCAACGCGGAAGATTTACTACAAGTTTTTGAGATTGCTACAGCAAACGATCCTACCGTTTTAAAAGCAAAAGCCCAAGCCGATGCGCAATCTTATCAAAGCGACTTAGCAATGAGTGCACTGCTACCTCAAATTGGTTTAACTGCGAGCTATACAAAAAGTGACTCAACGTCTTTTCAAAGTATTGGCGACTTATCTAATCAAGTTAAAGTTGAGTCTGAAACAGATGATTTCAGCCGAGGCGTTAGCTTAAGCCAAACATTGTTTGATTTAGGTGCATGGAACACGTTAGACATTGCAGATAAACAAGCACTTCAAGCAAATGGTCAGTACGATGCAGCTAAGCAAAACTTAATTGTACGCGTTGCTGAAGGCTATTTTAACGTATTAAGCGCAATTGATAACCTTGAATTTGTTCAAGCAGAAAAACGCGCCATTGAACGTCAGCTTGAACAGACCAAGCAACGTTACGCGGTAGGTTTAACAGCAATTACCGATGTACATGAAGCGCAAGCACAGTTTGATAACTCAGTAGCGCAAGAGATCATTGCAAGTAATGCAGTAGAGACTGCACGTGAAGAGCTGCGTGAAATCACTGGTAAGTACCATGCAAAATTAGATTTTTTAAACACTGAAACGTTTTCAACGACTAAGCCAGTTAAACAATCTAGTGATTTTGTAAAAATAGCTGAAGAAAATAATATTAACTTACAAGTGGCTAAAGTCACTGTTGATATTGCAAAGGATCAAATTGTACTTGCTAAAGCGGGTCATTATCCAAAGTTAACGCTTAGTGCAAGCTACGGCGATTCACTCACTGATACTGAAGTAAATGGGGCTAACTTTGACGAGCAACCTCGATCAGATTCAAGCTCTGTAGCACTTAACTTTAGCGTGCCTTTATATTCAGGTGGAGCAACGGTTGCAGCAACTAAGCAAGCCCGTGCTTTTTATGTAGGTGCAAGCCAAGATTACGAAACAAACTACCGTGCAGTTACACGTACTGTCATTACTTCTTACAACCAAGTTGTTTCAGATATTGCGACATACAAAGCACTTGAACAAGCTGTTGTATCGGCACAAAGTGCACTTAAAGCAACTGAAGCTGGTTTTGAAGTAGGTACTCGTACTATTGTTGACGTACTTGTTAGCACACAAAACTTATACAATGCTAAACGTAACCTAGCTGATGTACGTTACCGCTACGTACTTTCTACTCTGCGTTTAAAACAAGCAGCAGGTACGCTTACAAGTGAAGATTTAGTCGCTATAAACCAAGGTTTAAAATCGGTTTAATTTAGTACTTAATCTTACTTAATTCGTTACAAAGCCAGCACCTGCTGGCTTTTTGTATTTTATTACGCTTAGCGTTAAACTAGCGTTTTTATTTTTAGAGATTTTTTTGTGGTCACCTCATCTCCTTTTAAAATATCATTTTTAGGCCCTCGCTATTGGCTAACATGGATAGGCGTTTTATTTTTATACGTGATCTCTTGGTTACCACAAAAACTTCAACTCGGATTAGGTAAATTACTAGGGCGCTTAGTCCATAAATTTATGAAACGTCGTCGCCATATAGCAGAGGTAAACATTAAGCTTTGCTTTCCTGATATGAGTGAAGCCGAACAAAAAAAATTAGTGTTAAAAAATATGGAAAACACCGGTATCGCCATGGTCGAAACGGGCATGGCATGGTGGTGGCCGCAGTGGCGTGTAAAAAATGTCTATGGCTCAATTAAAGGGCTTGAACATTTTGAGCGCGTACAAGCTTCTGGCAAAGGTGTTTTATTGCTTGTTCCTCACTTTTTACACCTTGAAATGACCAGTCGCGTGATGGGTTTAAAGTGCCAAGGCCTTGGCTTTTATCGCCCGCACAACAACCCTCTAATGGAATATTTTACAACTAATGGCCGTCTTCGCTCTAACGAATACTTGATTGGCCGAAAAGACGTTAAAGGCTTGTTGAAATCTTTAAAAAACAAAAAAGTATGTTATTACTTACCAGATCAAGACTACGGCCGTAACCGCTGCGAGTTTGTGCCTTTTTACGCCGTACCCGACACAGCAACCACCACCGGGACGTTGATGTTTGCTGGTAGCAAAAATTGCGAAACAATGAGCTTAATAAGCCACAGAGATGATAATGGAAAATACCATTTAGAGATTATTCCTGAGCTTGAAAACTTCCCAAGCGGTGATGATAAAGCTGATGTAACACGCGTTAACCAGCGAGTAGAGCAAGCTATTAATGTTGCACCAGCCCAGTACATGTGGCTTCATCGTCGTTTTAAAACAAGGCCTGATAAAAATACCCCTTCATTTTACAAAAAGTAGTGGTATAACAATATAGGTAACCTGAACTTTGAAAAGTAAGCCTCTACATTAGAGCTTGATAAAGTCATAAATAAAGTGAGTAGTTATAATGTGGTTTTGGATTAAACATTTATCATTTGCTGTGGTACTAGTTGCACTTGCGGGGTATTTTTTACTCGGCGATGGCCCGGTACTTGATATAAAACAATCTAAAAATGCTGCTGCCGAAGGGTTATCTCGCTTTTATTCATCTATTCGCAATCAAGTAAAAAGTAATAAAGAGCGTGATCAGTTTGTTTTACAGCTTAAAACCCCTCAACAAAGCCTTGATAGAGTGCTTGCTGAACGAGCACGTATTGTTGATCCTATGCCAGCTAGTTGGTCTGGAAAGGTTGAACCAAGGCGTTTTGAAAATGGCTCAACACTTAAAGATGTACTTAAAGAATATGCAAAAACTGAAGGGGTTGAACTGTATTGGTACTTAAGTAAAGATTACGTGGTAAAGGATCACTTTAGGGTAGATAGTAACTTCACATCGGCGCTGTACCAAGTAGGCAGAGCAATTAATGATGATTTTGAATACGAGGTTTATACTTACTTTTGCTACAAGCAAAGAGCTGCGGTTATTACCGAGCTCCCTTCTGAATTTGTCCGAAGTAACTGCTTAAAACTAAAAGTTTAACTGCCTGTATTATAAATACTTTAGCAATTTCACTTTAACCTAGCTCAAATACGCTATTCCAAATTTGCGTAATATTAATAATATCTTGCTCAAACTGCTCCCTCAAAACTAAACGCCCCTGCTGATCTAAACTCAACACATGGTAGCGTGAGCGATAATCAATATAGGCTTGAATTAGCTGCTGCTTTTGCTCTTTGCTAATACAGCCAAGCTTAGCGGCATCACTTAAAATTCTAACGTTGTCTGAGTAAACTGTTAGATTCTCAAATTCATTAGCGTGTTTAAGTACTAAATATTGGGTTATAAACTCAATATCTGCCATGCCACCAATATCTTGCTTTAAATCAAACTGCTGTGTGTTTCCTTTCGCTAAGTGTTCACGCATTTTTTCGCGCATTTTAATTACATCAGCTTTAAGTATGTCGGCATCTCGTGGTTGGCATAATATTTCTTTACGTATTTGTGCAAAGCGTTCAACTAACTCATCTTGACCTAATATAAGTCGAGCCCGGACGAGTGCTTGATGCTCCCACGTCCATGCTTGCGTTTGCTGATAATGATTAAAGCTTTCTAAGTTAATAGCTAATAAACCAGATGCGCCCTCTGGGCGTAGACGCGTATCTAACTCATATAAAATACCCGATGCAGTACGAGTATTAAATAAATGCATTAGGCGCTGTGCGAGCTTTAAATAAAATTGGCGAGAGTCTATTGGCTTATCGCCATTCGTTTGGCTTGAGCCGTCATGGTTGTGTACAAACACCAAATCAAGGTCTGAGTCATATCCAACTTCAAAACCACCTGTTTTTCCGTAGGCTATAACAGCAAAGCCTTTATGCTCGTCATCAGTACCGGGGGGCATACCAAAGCGCTTAACAGTATTGTGCCACGCAATATTTACTGATTGATCGACGATCGCCTCAGCAAGTGCTGTAAGGTGATCGCTAACCTTCATCACATCAATAACGCCGGTTGCATCGGCAGCTGCAATACGTAGCTGATGAGTTTGCTTAAACTGCCTAAGCGATTCCATTTGTAGCTCTAGGTCGTCATGCTCAATACGTAAAAAATACTGTCTTATCTCGTCTTTGTATGCACTTAGAGGCGTGGGTTTATAAAGTACTGCGGGATCAATTAATTCATCTAGCAAAATAGGATATCGAGAAATATGCTCACCTATCCATTTACTATGGCAGCACAATAATACCAGTTGCTTTAACGCGCCTTGGTTTTCGTAAAGCAGTTCTAGGTAGGCTGTACGCGATATTATTTTATTTAATATTTGGCAAACCATTGTAAATGCAGCTGCGCTGGCATTAAAATCATTGAGTTGATTGAGCAGTACGGGCATCAACTTATCAAGAATTTCGCGACCTCGATTACCAATATTTACTTTTGAAAGTCTTAATTTAAAGTCATTTAGGGGCGTTTGCCACTCATCTCTTTCGTCTTTTAAAAAGCTCACATCACCATGATCCCACGCACTAATAAAAGCGCCTTCACAGGTATCTAGCGGTACGGTTTCCTCGCCAATTACTAGCGAAAATTCGCTATTAACTTGCTTCATAACTTTTTCAATCGTGTTTAATGTAGCGCTGAAATTTTCTTGCGCTAATAATAAATTTAAGCGCAGCTGATTTAGCTCATCATCTGGTAAGGTTTGTGTTTGTTGGTCGTCAAATATTTGCAGGTACTGCTCAACTTTACGTAAATAAAGGTAATTGCTTGTAAGCTCTACAGCTTCTTGCTCGTCTATAACTTGGCTAAGTGATAGCTCATTTAATGCTTTGAGTAGAGATTGCGTTTGTAAATTAGCTTCTCGCCCACCTCTAACCATTTGCAGTGCTTGTACAATAAATTCAACTTCTCTAATACCGCCAGCACCTAGTTTAATATTATTAGTAAGACCTTTACGGCGTACTTCTTGAGCAATCATTAACTTCATTTTACGCAGTGATTCGATCACCGAAAAATCAATATAGCGACGATAAACAAACGGCTTTAACAGCTTAATAAACTCATCCCAGTATTTATTAGGTGTGCCAATTAAGCGCCCTTTTAACATGGCGTAGCGTTCCCAATCGCGCCCTTGCTCTTGGTAGTAATCCTCAATAGCGTTAAAGCTCATAACTAAAGGGCCGCTTTCACCAAACGGGCGCAAGCGCATATCAACTCTAAATACTTGCCCATCACCTGTTACTTGGTTAAGCGCTGCAATAAGCTTTTGCGCCACTTTTGTATAAAACACTTGGGCTTCTAGGCTTCGTCGTCCGCCTTGCGTTTTTGTACTGCGAGGGTAAGCAAAAATTAAATCTATATCTGATGAGTAATTTAGCTCTTTACCACCAAGCTTTCCCATTCCTAATACCATTAATGGCATTGAATGGTTTTGCTCATCAAGGGGTTCGCCATTTACTTTTGCAACCTGTGCATGCGCCCATTGGTTAGCACTATTTATTAGCATATCGGCCAATTGGCTAATGTAGTTTATGCTATCTGCAATTGGGTTAGCGCAACAAAGATCGAGGTATGCAACTTTAAGCCAGTACTTTTCGCGGTACTTTCGTAAAATTTGATTGCACTTTGCTTCATCTATATTAGTAAGCTCTAGGCCATCAAAGGGAGATGTGACATGTCTATTTTGTATTTCGTCTTTGCACAAAAGCCAATCTTTTAAATCGGGCTGAGACTCTAAAGAGCGCCATGCAAAGTCGCTCAATGCGAGTAATCGTACAACTTCACTTTCATCGCTTTGCTGCGGATATAGCTGTTCGAAGCGCTCTAAGCCAAGTTTTTGTAATTGAATAGGAAGTTGCTTTAGATTACTCATCGATCCTCTCTTTTATATCATCAATAACCGTACTAGAATGACTAAAACCTAGAAAGGTTAACTTAATTAGGATCACCATGTCATATTTGTCTTTATCTAACACTAGTTTTATTGCGATTGCCATTAGTTTTGCGGTTATTTGCATAACTATTTTTGGTTTACGAACTGTAACTCAACTTAAGGCAAAACAAGCGCTTAAAGAAGAGTTAGCACAACACGATAACTTTGCCATGGGAATTAGTTTTGCATCAGAAATATCAGTAGTTATAGCAACTATGGCCTTTTTATTTGACGAAATAAGCGTAAGTACCGCACAGTCAAACCCATTAAAAGTAGTTATTTTAATTGTTTTATTATTTACATTTATTAAGGTTGGTCATTTAATCCACAGAAAATGGATATTACACAGATTTAATGAAGAAGCAGCTATATTAAAGCAAAATGTATGCGCCGCCTTGGTTGACTCAGGCATGTTAATAGCTAACTGCATTATTGCACTTGGCTTATATACATGGACTCACACTCAAGGGTTTAGTAACTTACTCATTGCTTTTGTTAGCTTTTTTACTCTACAAGGGATGTTTGCCCTTGATAGCAAAATACGTGAGCATCGCTTTGCTAAAGCTAACCAAGGTGCCTCATTGCAAAGTAACTTTAATCTAGAAAACACCTCAATAGGTATAAGATACGCAGGTAAATCAATTGGTTTAGCACTTGCAGTTTATGCTGGTTTATCAAGCGCAGCGTTCCAAAATGGTAAAATGGTAGAAAATATATTTACACTGGTAATGCATTGCGGTGTAATGTGGTTGTTACTTTATTGTTTAACTTATGTAATAAAAGTTATATCTTTACCAAATATTGATACCGCTCTTGAAGTTGATCACCAAGATAACATTGGGATTGCATGTATAGAGTTTGCTGTTTTTTGTGCTATAGGCTATTTACTTATAAGCATGTTTTCTATTTAACTCCCTCCTTTACTAGCACTTATGCATTTAAGTAAAGGTGGTAATCACTTTGCTTAAATGCAACGAGGCCCCTGCCAGTGCAAGTAACAAACTATTTGCTAATCGACATAGATAACGAATTTAGTCGTGCGTTTGCACAGTACAACAAAAACAATAATAAAAGCAGCACACCTTGTGAGCTCATAGCTGTGGGCAGTAATACACGCCAGCTAGTAAAAATGATGTTTGATGAGCAAATTAAAGATTATTGTTATTGCGACCTTGAAAACGAGATAAGCGTTGCTGAACTTAGCCATTATTTAGCGGATCATCACAGTATTCATGGCGTTCTTTTTAATAGCGCCGATTACTTACTGGCAAGTGATCAACAGCGCTCAATTTATAATTCATTAAACGAAAACCGTTTTTTAATAAATCTCGATGATACAGAATACACATTGAGCCGAATTACCGATGACACGCTAACCGAGCCTTTAATTGCAGAACACGATATAGCTCACAGTACACAAGAGCTTATCTGCCAAGCTGAACTACATAATAAAAATAAATAATTGCACCTAGCTTCGTGCTTACTTACCATAGCGGTATATATTTTTCGCTAATAAGTAAGTAACACACCATGCGAGTTCCTCATATTTATCAGGCATCGGATATTGCCTTAAACACCCCTGTAACGTTAGATGATGACGCTGCTGGGCACATTGGCCGCGTACTGCGTATGAAAGTAGGCGAGCATGTGTCTATTTTTAATGGCGAAGGTGGCGAGTACCTTAGTGAAATAATTGAGGTAACTAAAAAAACAGTGATTGTAATGCCACTTGAGCTAAATCCTCATGATGTAGAATCGCCTCTTAAAATTCATTTAGGCCAATGTGTATCCCGTGGCGATAAGATGGATTTTACCATTCAAAAATCTGTAGAGCTTGGCATAACTGAAATCACCCCTCTTTTTAGCCAGCGCTGCGGCGTTAAACTCAGTGGCGATCGCTTAGAGAAAAAACATCAGCAATGGCAAAAAATTGCAATTGCTGCAGCCGAACAATCTGGGCGTAACTTTGTACCAGTTGTTCACCCTCCCGTTGATTTAAAACAGTGGCTAGAGCAGCAAACGCAGGCAATAAAACTGACTTTGCATCCTCGTGCTGAGCACAGTATTAAAACCATTACAGTACCTAAAGATGGTGTGCGCTTTTTAGTAGGCCCTGAAGGCGGTTTTACCGATGAAGAAATGGCGCAAACTAAACAACAAGATTTTGTAGATATTCGCTTAGGCCCGCGTGTTTTACGAACGGAAACCGCCGCTTTAACGGTCTTAAGTGCATTACAGTTACAATTTGGCGATTTAGCTAATTGAAATAACTAAAAGCACCCTCATATAAACATTAATATTTATAGTAAGGCACAGCGCATGGCAATTAAGTTAGGTATTATTTCAGATCCTATTAGCGGATTTAACATTAAAAAAGACACCGGTTTTGCAATGATGATGCAAGCGCAAGAGCGCGGCTACGAAATTTACTACATGGAGATGGATGACCTATCTCTTCGTAAAGGTAAATCGTATGCAACGGCGTCTAAAGCTCAAGTATTTAACAACACCGAAAAATGGTATGAGCTAGAAGAAAAAGCCACTATTGCTCTTGCTGACCTAGACGTTATTTTAATGCGTAAAGACCCACCATTCGATACTGAATATATTTACGCAACCTATATACTTGAACGTGCAGAGCAAGAAGGCACGCTTATCATTAATAAGCCACAAAGCCTTCGTGATGCTAACGAAAAGCTATTTACAGCTTGGTTTAGCGAGCATACGCCAGACACGCTAGTAACACGTAGTCAAAAGCAAATTCGTGATTTTTTAGCCGAGCATAAAGACATTATTTTAAAGCCGCTTGATGGTATGGGTGGCGCATCAATTTTTCGTATCAAAGAAGACGATGCAAACATTGGTGTAATTTGCGAAACGCTAACCGAACACGGCAGCCGCTTTGCGATGGTGCAAAATTATGTGCCAGAGATCAAACAAGGCGACAAACGCGTATTGGTTGTTGATGGCGAGGTAATTCCGTATTGTTTAGCGCGTATTCCTCAAAATGGCGAAACACGCGGTAACTTAGCAGCTGGCGGTAGAGGTGAAGCTCGCCCTCTTAGCGAGTCCGATTTAAAAATAGCACAAGCTATAGCGCCAACGCTTAAAGAAAAAGGCTTAGTATTTGTAGGCTTAGATATTATTGGCGATAAATTAACTGAAATAAACGTAACAGCACCAACGTGTGTACGTGAAATTGAAGCCGCGTATGATATTTCTATCACCGGTATTTTGTTTGATGCCATTGAGCGTAAACTTACAAACTAAACACCATTTAAAAGCGTATTAATTTAATAATTTCATACAATTAATGCGCTTTTTATGTTCAATTTATAGAACTATGCCATACTAAAAGTTCAACTAATATCCATTAACTAAAGGGCGAAATCTATGCAATCATTAGAAAATCATTTTTTAATCGCTATGCCGTCGATGCAAGACCCTTTTTTTAAACGTGCCGTTACGTATATTTGTGAGCACAATGAAGATGGGGCTATGGGCTTGGTAATAAACCAACCTATTAATGTTACTGTTGGTGAGCTTTTAGATAAAATAGAAATTGATAACGACAAAACGCAAAATGCAGCTCAAGTAAGTGTGTTTGCAGGTGGGCCGGTTAAAACAGACCGAGGTTTTGTTTTGCACTCTCCAAAACCGGGATATTCTGCGAGTCAAAAGCTTAGCAGCGATATAATGATCACCACATCTAAAGATGTTCTGGCAAGTTTAACCACCGTTCACGCACCTGATCAATTCATTATTACGCTGGGTTATTCGGGATGGGAGCAAGGACAACTTGAGCAAGAGCTTTTAGATAACAGTTGGTTGATCATAAAAGCTGATCCAAAGATCATTTTTGATACACCTGTTGAAAAGCGCTGGGAAAAAGCAGTGTCTATGTTGGGCTTTGATATTAGCCAACTTAGCCCAGAAGCAGGCCATGCATAAAACCACCTTATTTCCATGAGTTAATTATTAATAACTTAGCTCATGGAATTAGGGCTTTTTGAGCTTTTAGATTTAAATATTTTCAAGCTTCGAGAAGCACATGTTTGGTATTTACTCTACGTTATTACCCATTTATGATGAGTAACCTCACTACATAGGCTGTACCTTACCTAAATACAAAATATTTACTAAAAATTTAACCTTGTAAGACACACAGGCCAAAATAAAACCTAAAACAGGAAACACATGACAAAAAAAACGCTTAAACCGCAAGGTGAACGCACTGTAATGGGCTTTGACTTTGGCACTAAAAGTATTGGCATAGCTATTGGTCAAGAGCTTACAGGCAGCGCATCAAGCCTTAAAGCTGTAAAAGCACAAGACGGTATTCCTAATTGGGATCATATAGCTGTACAAGTTAAAGAGTGGCAACCAGATTTAATGGTGGTAGGTTTACCGCTTAATATGGATGGTACCTCTCAAGAGGTAACATTTAAAGCTAAGAAGTTTGCTAATAGACTGCATAACCATTACGGCATTCCTGTGCAAACACAAGATGAGCGCTTAACAACAGCAGATGCAAAGGCTCGCTTGTTTGAACACGGCGGCTATAAAAACTTAGGCAAAGGTAATGTAGATAATATGTCTGCGGTTATTATTTTAGAAAGCTTTTTTGAAGCAAGCTACGGCGAGTAAGAACGATTTTATACCAATTCACTTAATTAAGTATTTGCGTAGATTAATAAGCAAATAAAAAGCGCCAATTGGCGCTTTTTTTGTAGTTATTAGCTTTTATCTTTTTCATCAAGGCCATCAATAGTAACGCCTTGCAAAAAGCCTGCGCCTTGCTGCTCGTTATTACGTAGCTTAATCATTAAGCGTAGATCATTTGGCGAATCAGCATGATGTAGTGCATCGGCGTAATTAATACGCTGCTGTCTATAAAGCTCAAATAAGGCTTGGTCAAAGGTTTGCATGCCCATTTCTTTAGATTTAGCCATTGCCTCTTTAATGCCGCCAATGTCGCCGCTTTTGATTAACTCGGCCACCATAGGTGAATTAAGTAAAATCTCTATTGCGGCAACGCGACTTTCACCATCTGAGGTAGGTACAAGCTGCTGAGCAACTATAGCGCGTAAATTAAGTGCTAAATCATACTTAAGCTTGTCGTGTTTTTCTTTTGGTACTAAATGCATAATACGGTCAATCGCTTGGTTTGCATTGTTAGCGTGCAATGTAGCAACACATAAATGACCGGTTTCAGCAAAGCTAAGCGCATACTCCATGGTTTCTTGCGAACGTATTTCACCAATTAATATTACATCGGGAGCTTGTCGCAACGAGCTTTTAAGCGCGGATTCAAAACTTTCGGTATCAAGCCCTACTTCACGCTGAGTTATTATGCTCTTACGATGCTCATGTACAAATTCAATCGGATCTTCAATTGTGAGTATATGACCGCGTTGGTTACGATTTCTGTAGCCAATAAGTGCAGCTAATGATGTTGATTTACCAGTCCCAGTACCACCAACAAATAACACTAAGCCACGCTTCGACATAATTACATCAGTTAGCGTAGAAGGTAGTCCAAGCTCACTCACGTCAGGTATTTGAGTCACAATACGACGAATAACCATACCAGCTCTATCACGCTGCCAAAAAGCAGATATACGAAAACGCCCTTCGTCTGTTGCTATCGCAAAGTTACACTCTTTGGTGGTATGAAACTCATTTTTTTGCTTTTCGCTCATTGCTGACTCAACAAGCTCTAAAGCTTGTTCGTCGGTAAGTTTATCGTCACTTAGCGCGATTAATTCACCATTAATTTTGGCGCTAACGGGCAATTGACTCGATACAAATAAATCAGAGCCTTTTTTCTCAATCATAATGAGTAAAAAGTGGTTTAAAGATAAATTCATGATGATTCCTTAACCGCCAAACTGTGTTTTATCTTGCGCTTTTTCTTGCGCGGCTTTATTTGTAACCAGCCCGTGGTTTACTAAATTTGTTAAACATTGATCCATTGTTTGCATACCGTGCGATGCACCTGTTTGAATTGATGAATACATTTGCGCAATTTTATCTTCACGGATTAAGTTACGAATTGCGGGTACACCAATCATAATTTCGTGAGCGGCTATTCGCCCGCCACCAATTTTTTTAAGTAACGTTTGCGAAATTACCGCACGTAATGACTCAGAGAGCATTGAGCGTACCATCGCCTTTTCTTCACCTGGGAACACATCAATAATACGGTCAATAGTTTTTGGCGCTGAGGTTGTATGAAGCGTGCCAAACACTAAGTGGCCGGTTTCGGCAGCAGTCATTGCTAAGCGAATTGTTTCTAAATCACGAAGCTCACCAACCAAAATTACATCAGGGTCTTCACGCAGTGCGCTTCTAAGGGCATTTGAAAAGCTATGAGTATCGCGGTGCACTTCACGTTGATTAATAAGGCTTAGCTTATTGTCGTGAACAAATTCGATAGGGTCTTCTATAGTCAGAATATGATGATGTTTATTTTGATTTATATAATCAACCATAGCTGCAAGCGTTGTTGATTTACCTGAACCCGTAGGCCCTGTAACCAATACAAGCCCTCGAGGAGTATCTGAAATTGTTTTAAAGATATCAGGAGCGCCTAAATCATCAAGTGTTAGCACCTCACTTGGGATGGTACGAAACACCGCTGCAGGCCCACGATTGGAGTTAAATGCGTTCACACGAAAGCGTGCAAGGTTAGGTACTTCAAACGAAAAATCCACTTCAAGATTTTGTTCGTAGTCCTTACGCTGATTATCGTTCATAATGTCGTAAACCAGACTGTTTACGTCTTTGTCTTCAAGTGCTGGTATATTAATACGGCGAACATCACCATCTACGCGTATCATAGGTGAAACACCCGACGATAAATGTAAATCGGATGCTTTGTGTTGCACACTAAACGCCAATAATTCGGTAATATCCATTTATGACTCCACAACTAACTGATAAATATATGGTTACAATAGCAGAACGACTCACATCCGCCTACGCTAGAATTGCAAATGCGGCAAAAAATGCACAACGAAATAGCAGCGAAATAACTTTACTCGCTGTTTCAAAAACAAAACCTAGTGCAGATATAGCTACAGCTTACGAGCATGGCCAACGCCAATTTGGCGAGTCTTATGTTCAAGAGGCTGTAGATAAAATAGCTCAATTAAGTGCATTAAGCGACATCACTTGGCACTTTATTGGCCCTATTCAATCAAATAAAAGCGCGCTTGTTGCACAGCATTTTGACTGGGTGCAAAGTGTTGATCGCATTAAAATAGCAAAACGACTAAACGCACAACGCCTTGCTGATTTACCCCCTTTAAATGTGCTTATTCAAGTAAATATAAGTACAGAAGAGGCTAAGTCAGGCTGTAGCGTTGATCAAATACCTGAACTTGCAGAATTTATTAGCCAATGTGAGCAGTTAACTTTGCGTGGCTTAATGGCAATTCCGGCTAAAAGTGACGTTCCTGCTGAGCAAATTCAATCTTTTGAGCAATTACAAACTTGCTTTGATAAACTAAAGGCCCAATATCCTCATATAGATACGTTGTCGATGGGTATGAGTGGAGATGTTGAAGCTGCCATAAGTGCAGGTTCAACCATGGTGAGGATCGGCACAGATATTTTTGGAACTCGAACTTAAAAGGTGATAACAGACATATGTCAGATAAAACAATCGCATTTATAGGCACAGGTAACATGAGCTATGCCATTATTGGTGGCATGGTAAAAAACGGTTTTAACGCAAACAACATCATTGCTACAAACCGCAACCAAGAAAAGCTTGCAAAGGTAGCAGACGATTTCAAGGTGAAAACCACCAGTGACAATAACGAAGCCCTACGCGATGCTGATGTCATTGTATTATCTGTTAAGCCTCAAATGATGGGCGATTTATGTAAATCGTTTCAAGAATCAGGCGTAGACTTTAGTGATAAATTATTTATATCGGTTGCCGCAGGTTTAACCGTTAAGCGTTTACGTGAAATGCTAGGCCAAGACGTTAAAATGGTACGTTGTATGCCAAATACCCCATCGCTGCTTGGCCGTGGTGTATCGGGTTTATTTGGTGCAAACGAAACAGCCGATGAACACGAGTTTGTACAACAAGTATTTGAATGTACTGGTATTGCAGTATGGGTTGAGCAAGAGTCGCAAATTAACGATATTATTGCAGTGACTGGCTCATCTCCTGCTTACTTTTTCTTATTTATGGAAGCCATTGAAGAAAAAGCTAAAGCACTTGGTTTTAACGATGAAGATGCCCGTCGCTTAGTGCAACAAACAGCGCTAGGCGCTGCAGAAATGGCACTTAGCCAACCAGAGATAACTATTTCGCAATTGCGCTCAAATGTAACATCTAAAGGCGGTACTACACATGCCGCAGTTGAGCATTTAAAAGGCGAAGGCTTAACACAAACTGTTAGCGACGCGATGGATGCATGTATTGCCCGCGCAGAGCAAATGGAAAAAGAACTTTAAAATTACTTTTTATTGAAGGTTACATTATGAATGCCATGCAATTTTTGATCAGTACCCTGTTTGATTTATTTTTAATGGTGGTGCTACTGCGTTTTTGGCTACAGTGGGCAAAAGCCGACTTTTACAACCCGATGAGCCAATTTGTAGTTAAAGCAACGTCGTTTGCCGTTAAACCGCTACGTAAAATTATACCTGGATTTGGCGGGCTCGATTTAGCGTCATTGTTGCTGGCATACCTTGTAGCCGTAGCTAAAATTAGTACCCTAATGCTTGTTATTTATGGAGCATGGGCACCGCAGCCGGTGTTTATCCAAGCATTAATAACTGTATTAAAAGAAGGTTTAAACTTAGTATTTTGGGTGTTAATTATCCGTGCTATTTTAAGCTGGGTAAGCCAAGGCTATAACCCTATTGAAGCAGTTTTTCATCAGCTTACTGAGCCAATGCTTAAACCTATTCGTAAAATTCTTCCGCCAATGGGTGGTTTAGATTTATCAGTATTAGTACTCATTATTGGTATTCAGTTTTTACAAATGCTGTTTATGGACTTTTTAGCGTAAGCACTCAATTTTAAGTAAAAGAGGCCTTATGGCCTCTTTTTTATATAGGACACCATAATGAATCGTTTAATTAAGTTTTGTTTTATTGCTTGTTTAGCCTTCGCATTTAATGCACAAAGTGAAGAAATGCAAGGTGCTCAGTACAAAGAGCTCGGCCCTTGGCAAGTACATTACATTGCCTTTCCTTCTACGTTTATTCAGCCCAAAATAGCTAAAGCGTACAACCTTGAGCGCAGTGGCTACAAAGGGGTTGTAAACATTTCTATATTAAAAAATGATGCCGATAAAACAGCACAAACAGCCACGTTAACTGGCACAGCCAAAAACTTACTGGGTAATAAACAAACCTTAACTTTTAAAGAAGTTAAAGAAGGTGACTCAATTTATTATCTTGCTCAAGTAAATTACACCAACGAAGAAATTTTACGTTTTGAAATTGAAATACAACAAAGTAACCAGTTTCAAAAATTACAATTTCAGCAAAAATTTTACGTAGATTAATATCATGACTAAAACTTTAGTACTTGCTACAGGTAACCCTGGCAAAGTAAATGAGCTGGCAAATATGCTAAGCCCACTTAACATTAACGTAGTGCCACAAAGTGACTTTAACGTAGGCGAAGTAGCCGAAACTGGCACCACCTTTGTAGAAAACGCCATTATAAAAGCCCGCCATGCGGCTAAAATTACAGGTATGCCAGCCATAGCTGATGATTCAGGCCTAGAAGTAGATGGCTTAAATGGCGCGCCGGGCGTTTACTCTGCTCGCTTTGCAGGTGAGAGCGCGAGCGATCAAGACAACATAGATAAACTACTTAATGATTTAGGTAGTAATTCAAACCGTAAAGCCCGCTTTTGGTGTGTGCTGGTATTAATGCGCCACGCAGATGACCCTACCCCACTTATTTGCAGCGCAAGCTGGGAAGGCGAAATTACACAAAGCCAAAATGGCGAAGGTGGTTTTGGTTACGACCCAGTATTTTTTGTTGCTGAGCAAAACTGTACCAGTGCAGAGCTCACTAAAGAGCAAAAAAATGCAGTGAGCCATCGAGGCCAAGCACTTAAAAAATTACTACTAGAGCTTAAAAACAAAGGCGGCCTGTGAACCTTCCACCTCTTAGCTTATATGTGCACGTACCTTGGTGCGTGCAAAAATGCCCTTACTGCGACTTTAATAGCCATGGGCAAAAAGGCGACATACCTGAAGCTGAATACATTCAACATTTAATAGACGATTTAAAAGCTGATTTACATTTAGTGCAAGGGCGTAAAATACACAGTATTTTTATTGGTGGTGGCACGCCAAGCTTATTAACCGGCGATGCTTACACTCGTTTACTTAAAGAAGTTGATAGCCTGATTGGCCTTAGTGATGCTTGCGAAATAACCCTTGAAGCAAACCCTGGCACCGTAGAAACCGGACGCTTTAAAGAGTATGTAAAAGCCGGTATTAACCGTATTTCCATTGGTGTGCAAAGTATGCAAAACGACAAGCTAAAAGCGCTTGGCCGTATTCATGGTGCCGATGAAGCAAACTACGCCGCTGAGCAAGCTAAACACGCTGGGCTAAATAGTTTTAATCTTGATTTAATGCATGGTTTACCGGGGCAAAGCCTTGACGATGCACTGAGCGATTTAAAACACATTATTGCTTTAAATCCGCCGCACATATCGTGGTACCAACTCACTATTGAGCCAAATACACAGTTTGCTTCAAAACCACCTACTCTGCCGCAAGATGAAACCCTATGGGACATTCAAGAGCAAGGCCAAGCGTTACTTGCTCAAGCTGGTTACATTCAATACGAAATATCGGGATATGCAAAGCCCGGTTATCAATGCCAACATAACTTGAATTATTGGCGTTTTGGCGATTATCTCGGTATTGGTTGTGGTGCTCATGGTAAAGTTACTGATGCAAAAACGGGTGTAATAACACGCACCGAAAAGGTTAAACACCCTCGCGGTTATATGGATTTAATTAAGCCATATATGTACAAAAGTTGGGAAGTAGAGCAAGACGATTTAGCCTTTGAATTTTTTATGAATCGTTTTCGCTTAGTCGAGCCTTGCCCAATTGAAGATTTCAGTTCGCTGACTAGTCAGCCGCTACAAAGCCAGCAAGCGGCTTTAACAAAAGCTATAAATGCAGGATTGTTAATACAAGAAAACGGCCACTGGCAAGTAAGCCTTAAAGGCCATCGTTTTTTAAATGACCTGCTAGAATTGTTCGTGTAGTGGTTTTTAACCACGCGCGATAAACATAAAAATACAAGCAAATAAATACAATACACCCTAATGGGTTTCTAACAACAAAGGGAAAACAATGCGTAAACTTACCTTTATTGCAGCTGCCGTAAGCGTTGCACTTATTGCTGGTTGCCAGCAAACAACTCAACAGGCCGCACCCGCACCGGTTGCAAAAGCACAAAATGTTCAATCACAACAAAGTGAAATAGACAAAGCCAATGCGTTTTTTGAAGATACATTTAACCGCGACGTAATGAGCAGCCCTGTGTACCAAACTTACATGGGCATAAAAAAAGATTACGACAAATGGGATGACGGCAGCGAAGAGCAAAAACAAAAAGATTTAGCACAAACTAAAGCTGATTTAGTTGAGCTAAAAGCAATTAATCGCGATCTACTTGATGATGCAACAAAAGTAAGTTACGACTTAAAAAAACAAGACCTAGAAAGCTCAATTGCTGATTTTAAATGGCGTTATCATAACTACCCAGTGAATCAAATGTTTGGTACTCACTCTATGGTGCCTGCATTTTTAATTAACCAACATTCAATTAGTAACGTTAAAGAAGCAAAAGACTACATTGCACGTTTAAACGGTGTACCTACAGTATTTGATCAACTAATTACTGATTTAGAAACGCGTGCTGATAAAGGTATTATTGCCCCTAAATTTGTGTTCCCACATGTTATTGATTCAAGCAAAAACATCATCCATGGTGCGCCGTTTGAAAAAGGTGAAGACTCTACCCTTTTAGCCGACTTTAAACGCAAAGTAAGTGCACTTGAAATTAGCCAAGATGAAAAAGATGCCTTAATTAGCGATGCAACTGATGCACTAAAATCAGCGGTTAAGCCTTCTTACTCTAAGCTAATTAATTACCTAGCACAGCTAGAGAAACGCGCTGATAATCGTGATGGCGCATGGAAATTGCCAGATGGTGAAGCGTTTTATAATAACGCCCTTAAACGCACTACAACAACCGATTTAACGGCTAAAGAGATTCATGCCATTGGTCTTGCTGAAGTTGAGCGTATTCATGACGAAATGCGTGAAATTAAAGATAAAGTGGGCTTTAAAGGTGATTTAAAAGCGTTTATGCAGTTTATGAAAACTGATAAACAATTTTATTATGCCAATGACGCACAAGGTAAACAGCGTTATTTAGATGAGGCAACTGGCCTAATTGATACCATGAAAACCCGTTTAGACGAGCTATTTATTGTTAAGCCAAAAGCAGACCTTAAAGTTAAAGCCGTTGAAGCATTTCGTGAAAAAGCAGCAGGTAAAGCATTTTACCAACAACCTGCGCCAGATGGCTCACGCCCTGGTATTTACTACGCAAACCTTTACGACATGGAAGCGATGCCAACGTATCAAATGGAAGCATTAGCGTACCATGAGGGTATTCCGGGTCACCACATGCAAATTGCTATCTCGCAAGAGCTTGAAGGTGTACCTAAGTTCCGTAAGTTTGGCGGCTATACGGCATACATTGAAGGTTGGGGTTTATACTCAGAGTTCATCCCTAAAGAAATGGGTATGTACTCAGACCCTTACTCAGATTTTGGTCGCCTTTCAATGGAATTATGGCGCGCATGTCGCCTAGTGGTTGATACCGGTATTCACGCAATGAAGTGGACTCGCCAAGAAGGTATTGATTACTACGTAAATAACACGCCTAATGCAACATCAGACGGTGTTAAAATGGTTGAGCGTCACATTGTAATGCCATCGCAAGCAACAGCATACAAAGTAGGTATGCTTAAGATTTTAGAACTGCGTGAAGATGCTAAAAAGCAACTTGGTGATAAGTTTGATATTCGCCAGTTCCACGATGTAGTACTTAAAAATGGACCTGTACCACTTAACGTACTAGAGAGCTTTGTGAACGAATGGGTAGCAAGCAAAAAAGCTTAAAACCAATTTAAAGCAACTGTTTAAATATGAAAGGTCGCTTATGCGGCCTTTTTTGTTTTATAGTAATAAAAACGTTAAGAGGTAGAGTGATAGAATGGATTTAAGCATACAGTTACTTAATGCGCGAATTGCTAAGCATCAGCTAGATGAACTTGATAGCGACTTTAAACAGTTAAGTCCTGCCCAGCAAACATTACAGCTTAATCACCTTTGTGAAACCGCTTTGCGTATGGATATTAAATACGACTTTATGCAAAACATGGCAACACGTATTTTAACCACCAACACACCACCAGCGCCTTTTATAAACCAATTAACGACCACTGATGCATTAACGTTTTTTACACCGGCATTAAAAGAAAACGAAGGCTTTTTAGCACAAGATACCCAAGGTAATAATGTGCTACATAATGTATTTAAGCACGCCCATGCTCAAAAGCTGGCTTTTAACTACGTGCGCTCTTTAATGTTATTTGAATCTAACGATGATTTAGTCAAAGCCCTTGCGCAAACCAATGCACGCGGCCTCACGCCAGTTGCTTGTTATATTGCATATGCAAATAAACCTAACACCCCAGTTAAGCATGAATTTTCAGCGCTGCTAGCCCTTATGGAAATAGAACAAAAACAAAACCCATTGGCTAAGCAACAACTGGCAAGTATATTAAAAGGGGCAAGCATCAACGAAACCAGCATTTTACTCAGTGCAGCTTACCTGCAGCGTTCAACCGCGCAAATTGCACATTTAATCAAAGCAATTTAGTCACTTAAGTAATATTCTACGCTTGTTACTACTCTCACCTTTTTAATATGAGGTGTGTTTGAGTCACGGTTAGTAATACTAAATTGGCCTTGTCGCGCCGTTTTAATTTTACCAAGTTTTGAATTTGAGTCTTTAGCAAACTTATTCGCCACTTCTCGGGCTTTCTCTGTGGCCTCTTGCACCATGGCAGGTTTTATATCGTTAAGAGTAGTAAATATATACTCCACCTTGGTTTCGTAACTGTCTTGTACGACTGCAATGTTTTGCTTTGCTAATTGACTTACTTTACTCAGTGCATTTTGTACTTTATCGGGAGCACTTGAATACACAATAATATTAGAGCGTACTAAATACCTAAATTTTTGATTTTCGTTAGCGTATTCGCGGGCTTGCTTATCAATAATTGACTGACTCCCTGTGCTTATTTCGTCATCATCAAAGCCATGTAGCTTTAAAAAAGCGATAACCGCATCATTTTTTTGCTCAACCCTACTAACTAACTTTTCGAGGTTGTTGTCGGCATCACTAAACTGCAAAGGCCAAATTACGGTGTCTGCGCTTACTTCTCGCTCAGCTAATCCTTTAACTTGTACGCTTCGCTCCATCGCTTTTACGTCAAGTGCTGTTCCTTTTAAAATAAAACCAAAGCTAACTAAGCCTATACTTAAACAAATTGCTGCTATAACAATATAAAAACCGGGTGTTTTGTTCACGTTCACCTCCTTGATTGATATCAATAATAAGCACCTAGACGCTCGAAATAACACACTAAACAGGGTACATTGTGAGTATAAATAACGCAAAATATAATCAGCCAAGGATCCGCTATGAGCCTAAAACGTATTAGCCAGTTTTTTAACCCCGCGTCGGTGGCGGTTATTGGCGCCTCAAACGTGTCAACTCGTGCAGGCTTTGTAGTAATGCGCAATTTGTTACGGGGTGGCTTTAACGGGCCAATAATGCCAGTTACGCCAAGCCATACAGCGGTACATGGTGTACTTGCCTACCCAAGCATAGCTGAATTGCCTAAAGTACCTGATCTTGCTGTTATTTGTACCAACAAAAACACTCTACTAAGTATCATTGAACAGTTAGGTAAGCTTGGTTGTAAAAGCGCCATAGTCATTGCCGATGGTCTTTCAAATGAGCTAAAAGCAGCATTAAAAGAATCAGCCCACGCACACAACGTTACGCTGCTTGGACCAAACTGTTTAGGCTTACTTATCCCCCATATTGGCTTAAACGCAAGTTTTTCTCACACTGTTGCAAGCCCGGGTAAACTTGCTTTTGTATCGCAATCGGCTGCAGTGTGTTCGACCATTTTAGATTGGGCAAAAAACAAAGAAATCGGCTTTTCGTATTTTGTCTCGGTGGGTGATTGCCTAGATATAGACTTTGATGAACTGCTCGACTTTTTAGGCCGCGACGCTAAAACCAAAGCCATTTTATTGTACATAGATAATATTGAAGATATTCGCGGGTTTATATCTGCAGCGCGAGCTGCTGCTTTTAGTAAACCCGTTATTGCTATAAAAACCGGAAAAACCAGTGCCGGAGCACTCGCCGCTGAAATTCACACCGGTGGTAAACAAAGTTCAGATGCGGTTTACGATGCACTATTTCAGCGTGCGGGTATGCTACGCGTAAAAGATTTACGTGAGCTATTTGCCGCTACACAAACACTTGCTATGCACCCAAAATTATTAAAAGTAGAGCAACTTACAATTTTAACCAATGGTGGCGGCCCTGGGGTTATGGCAGTTGATGAGCTTATATTAAACTCTGGCAAGTTAACCCAATTAAGCGATGAAACCCGCGCAGCACTCAATAAAGTGATCCCACAATCAGACACCACATCAAACCCTGTTGATATATTTGGTGACTCAGCTCCGGCTCGTTACAAGCAAGCTCTTGATATTTTATTGCGCGCAAAAGAAGTTAAAAATTTGTTGATAATTCACACTCCATCAGCACTGGCACCGAGTGAAGATTACGCCGATATAATAGTGCAAACTCTACAAACGATTCCTAAAATGGCGCGCCCTTATGTGATCACTAATTTTATGGGAGAAGATGCCTCCTACGCCGCTAGAAAGGTATGCTCTAATAGCGCTATACCAACTTACCGAACACCTGAAGGTGCTGTAGGTGCATTTATGCATTTAGTTAGCTATCGCCGAAATCAAAAACACTTAACGCAAACGCCAGAGTCGAACACAGATGATGCAAAAATAAATAAAGTAGCAGCTAAAACACTCATTACTGAGTTTTTAACAGATGAACAAAGCTATTTACCGACCCATCAAGCCAGCCAAGTATTGAGCCACTATGGTGTTGAATGTATTCAAACAGAGGTCGCTTACACCCCTACAGAAGCAAGAGAGCAAGCCATTGAACTTGGCTTTCCTGTGGCACTAAAACTAATTAGCCCAAGTATTGCTTCAAAATCGGAAGTGGGTGGTGTAGTCCTTAACCTTAACGATGCAAATGAAGTAGAGCAAACCGCGTTTGCAATGCTAATCCGGATTAAAAATACGTACCCAGATGCGGTGATTGAAGGGTTTTCGCTGCAAAAAATGGCGCCACGCGCAGGCGCAAATGAGCTTAGAATAGCCATTAAAACAGAGCCTAATTTTGGGCCCGTTATTTTACTTGGCGAAGCCGGGAACGGCCTGGAGTACGCACAAGCTGCTGTTGCACTTCCACCACTTAACATGAACCTAGCTAAATATTTAATTGCAGCAGCACACGATAAAGGGGTACTAAAAGAACGTATATTGCCCGAAAAAGTCGATAAATATCGACTTTGCGCCCTACTCACTCGTATTTCGCAATTAGTGATAGATCAGCCTGATATTAGCTCTATGGAGTTAAATCCAATACTTGCCAGTAACGGGCAGTTTTTAGTACTTGATGCCACTATGACGCTTAATAAATACCAAGCACAAAGCAATCGTAAGCGCTTATCTATTCGTCCTTACCCTATTGAGCTTGTCGAAGTGGTGACTCTTAAAAACAACACCCAAGCAACTCTCAGACCTATAAAACCAGAAGATGAAAAAGCCCACCAAGAGTTTGATCAATCTTTAAATAAGGAAGATCGTTACAAACGATTTTTTGGTGAACTTCCTCAGTTTAATCACGATCAGCTCGCTAAAATGACCCAAATTGATTACGACCGTGAAATGGCATTTATTGTTTGCCAGCGCTTTGAAGGCAAAACCCGTACGCTTGGTGTAGCAAGAGTTATTATGGACCCTGATAATTTACATGCTGAATTTGCAACTGTAGTGCGCTCTGATTATCAAGGTTTAGGCCTTGGCACTATTCTTATGACAGCGGCAATTAATCATTGTAAGCGCCAAGGCGTTGAAACAGTAGAGGGGATCACATTGCCTGAAAACACAGGCATGATTGAGCTAGCTCGCAAGCTCGGCTTTAAAATAAGCCGCGACTTTGAAGAAGGCAGTATTAACATGGTGCTTAAACTTAACGAATGAATAGTCCACAAACTTTAAGACAAAAAATGGCCTGCCTATTTGAGGGGACGGGGCAATATCACCGTGCAGGGCACCTATTAGACATTACCCTCATTAGCTTAATAATGATTAATGTTATAGCCATCGTTATTGAATCAATTCCGAGCGTAGCGCTTAAATATTATGATGAATTTTTAATTTTAGAAATTGTCTCAGTGGCTATTTTTGCTATTGAATATCTAGCAAGGCTATGGGCATGTGTAGATAAAACAAAGTATGCTGCCATTAATGGCACTAATACAAAACGCAGGCTAAGTTATTTTTTATCTCCCCTGGCGCTAATTGACCTGATTGCTATTTTGCCTAGCTTACTGATGTTTTTATTTCCGCTCGATTTGCGATTTTTACGCGTACTTAGGCTACTAAGAGTGTTTAAGCTTACTCGCTACTCTCGTGCTATGCAGCTGCTGTTACAAGCATTTATAGATGAAGGCAGTTCATTACTTGCAGCATTTTTTATTATGGCGGTCGTGCTTATCTTAGCCTCTTGCGGTATTTATTTAATTGAACATGATATTCAACCCGATAAATTTGGCTCTATTCCCGCGGCGATGTGGTGGGCAATGGCTACGCTTACCACCGTAGGCTATGGCGATGTAGTCCCTATAACCTCATTGGGTAAATTTTTTGGCGGGGTGATCACATTACTTAGCATGGGAATGGTAGCCATCCCAACAGGTTTACTCGCATCTAGTTTTTCAGAGCAAATACGTAAACGACGCCAGTTTTTTGAAGACGCAGTCCATGAACAAATTCATGATGGCACACTCAACAAAGAGCAGCACGCTCACTTAGAAGAGCTACGCTATAAGTTGGGATTAAGTAAGCTTGAGGCAAATAAGGCCATAAAAACACAACTAAAAGAGCGCAATAGCCATATTTATTGTCGTCACTGCGGTAAGCGCCCTTAAATTAAGGGCGCTTTGTTTAAGATACTATTGTTGATTAAATATATCGCTCCAGTCGCGATTAATAAGCCCTAACACTTCTTTGTTAGGCACAGGTTTAGAAAATAAATAACCTTGAAAATGCTTGCATCCTCTGGCCTTTAAAAAGCTAAGTTGATGTAAGCTTTCTACACCCTCTGCTACACACTCTTTTCCTAAGCTATGCGCCAGCGCAAGGGTTGACTGAATAATTGCCTCATCATCAGAATCAACACCTATATCTTCTACAAAGCTTCTATCAATTTTTAATACATCAATAGGAAAACGTTTTAAATAAGTGAGTGACGCATACCCTGTTCCAAAGTCATCCATGTAAAGCCTGCAACCTAGCTTTTTGAGTTGCTCCATGCTTTGTAGAGCTTGATGCGAGTCGCGCATAAGTACAGACTCGGTTATTTCAAAAACAATGGCTTCTGATGATACCTGTGCATGATTAAGTGCATTTCTGATCTCAGGAACTAAATCTTCAAATTCAAAATCGAGCGCCGATAGATTAATAGAAAGGTACAAATGAGGAGAGGCCTTTCGCCATTCTTTTAACTCTTGCAATGCACGAGTAAAAGTTTGCAGCATAATTTTTGTAATTAAACCGATCCCTTCTGCCGCAACCGAAAACTCTTGAGTTTGTACTAGTTTGTTTTCAGGCCAACGCAACAGCACTTCAAAGCCTTCTGTTTTTTGGCTTTTAGCATTAATAATAGGTTGATAATAGTTACAAAACTCTTCTTCTTGATATGCTTTAGTTAACTGTGACTCAAGATGCAGCGCTTTTTGAACATGCTGATTCATCTCCTGCTTATAAAACTGATAGCGCCCTTCTAAAGAGTCTTTAGCATGATACAGCGCTATACTTGCAGCCTTTAAAAGCGCCGGCCCTTGCTGGGCATCATCAGGAGATATAGCAACGCCAATACTTAAGTTAACATTAACTACCTGGTCGTTAATTGAAATATTTTGTTTTACGCAGTCCATCAATTTAGTGCACATAATAAGCACTTCTTCGATTTGATGAATATCCTCTACCAGCACTACAAATTCATCGCCACCAAAGCGAGCAACACTATCCGATGGGCGTAAAGCACTCTTTAAGCGCTCAGCCACTTCTTTTATAAGCCCATCGGCTGCTTCATGTCCTAATGAGTCATTAAAGTATTTAAAACGTTTTATATTAATATGTAATAAAGCCGCTTTACACTTATGCAGCTCAGCTTGTTCTAATGCATGCTCCACCCTATCGTTAAATAAGGTTCTATTAGGTAAGCCCGTAAGTCC
Organism: Pseudoalteromonas sp. S3178; assembly: GCF_005886985.1. Taxonomy (NCBI): domain Bacteria; kingdom Pseudomonadati; phylum Pseudomonadota; class Gammaproteobacteria; order Alteromonadales; family Pseudoalteromonadaceae; genus Pseudoalteromonas; species Pseudoalteromonas sp. S3178. The sequence continues at coordinate 167,388 of NZ_PNCW01000025.1, forward strand.
ATCGTAGTTAGCGAGTAAGTGCAGTTCATTTTCGGCTGATTTTTGTGCATTAATATCAGTTAAAATAATTACATAGCTATTAAGGCGTTGTTCGCTATCGGCTACAGCACTTATTTTTACAAGTACATGGCGTGATTCGCCACTTGCTAAAACAACACTGTCTTCACACGAGAAGTGCTCACCTACCGATAGCTTTTGCATTATGCGTAAATAGTCAAAGCGGTTACTACGCGATATACCTAAATTTAGCGCTCGGCTTGATAAAGACTCAGCAGAAAAATTAAAGGCCGTTTGCAGTGACTTATTTGAAGCACGAATATTTAAATTTTTATCCAGAATAAACACCCAATCTCGTGTTTGCTCAAACGCTGCGGTAAACAACAAAGCGTGTTCTTCAAACACCATTTCACGGGTCATATTGGTATACGTGCCCGCCACTTTTAACGGCGTTTTATCATCCCATTCAACTACTTTGCCAAAGTCTTTGTACCAGCGCCAATAACCTTTAGCATGACGTAAACGGTAAGTGCAGTTAAAGTAACCTTTTTCGGTTGATAAAAACTCAAGCCATTCTAAGCGAAATAGCTGTTTATCTTGCGGGTGTATTTTAGATAAATACTCATCTAGGCTAACGGTTTCATTTTCGTAGCCCAGCTCGCTTACTAAGCGCGGCTGATAAATACTTGGACTACTTGACTCCCAATCCCAAACACCGGATTCACTGCCTTCAAGCGCAAGCTTTAAGCGGGCTTCGCTTTCTTTACTTTCTTTGTTTGCAGCCAATAAAATTCGCTGCACTTTATTACGACGCATAACCCACACGGCAACTATACCAATAAATAACATGGCATAAAGCACCATAAAATAGGGCGCTCGCCAAAGTGGATACTTTACTTTTATTTTTAAAATAGCGGGTGATGTATATTCACCGGTAAATGGATCTTTTGCCCATACTTTTAATTGATAATTCCCCGGGTTTAACTTTGGAAACAACACTCGATTATTATTACGCGTATATGTTTTTTGACCGTTATCGAGTTGGTATTCATAAATAATTCGTTCTTGGTTACTAAATGCCATTGCCGAGAATGCAACTTCAAGCCCTATATCATCATGATTGAGAACAATTTCATTAAGTGGTTGTTTTAAATCAAGCGATAAGTCTCGTGACATTAAATCAACCCGGGTAATGTTTACATGCTCAATAAGCGACTGATAACTTTGATTTTCCATTGGGTGAAAGTAGGTAAACCCTTTTAAGCTGCCATATGCAATACGGCCATCTTTAAGCTCAGCCATAGCATTACTGTTAAATTCAGCTGAGAGCAACCCTTCAGATGTACTAAACTGTTGAAAATGAAGTGTTTCGGGATTTAGACGCCAAATGCCTTTATGGCTACTCATCCAAATCATGCCATCGTCATCAAGCACCATATCGTAAAGCAGTGTACCTAATTTGTTTTTTTCTAAATCAATGGTATGCACTAGCTGATAAGTGGATGCATCAAGCCCAATTAAGCCAAAGTTAGACAATGATATCCATAGAATATTGTTATTATCAATTAAGTAAGAAAGCACACTAATAGCAACATTTTCATGCTGTTTTGGTACTTTATAAATCATTTTAAGTGTTAAATTGTTTGGGTTTACTTGGTATAAAATGCCTGCATTAAAAAACAGTGGTGAGTCAGGTTTATTGCTTAAGGCAGGTAAAAAGCCATGTGCTAAAAAAGGCTCAAACTGCGCAAGCTGCCCACCTAAGCGAGTAACAATTTGCGTATCTATATTGTATATAAATACCCCATGATCTGAATGTACAAAGTATAAGTCGCCATTTGGCATTAAAGTAACACCATGTACCCGGCCAGTAATAAACGCTTGGTTAGCAGGATTGTGGGTTTTAGGCTGCGTAACTTGATGTGTTACTGGGTCAAAAATAAATAACCCACGGTTTGTATAAAGCCATAAATTATCTTTATACGGTGTTATTTCATATACAGTAAACTCGGTGGTGAGTAAGTCTACTTTGTAATCTTTTAAATAGGCTTTACCAATATTGGTTTTTAAATCAACCTCAGTTATGCCGTTATGAGTAGCAAGCCAAAGCTTGCCTTTATATTCTGTAATTCCCCAAATAGAGTGATGCGATAATCCATCGCCACCAAGCAAACTGCCATCAACATTATTAAAGTGATAACTATCGTGTGATAAATAAAAGGCACCATCTGTTTTAGTAGCAACCCATGTACCGCCCGATTTATCTTTTGCCATATCAATAATACTGGTATCTGCAAGGGTGTATTTGCTTTGCGTAATACGGGTATTTTTAACCATTTCGCCGGAGGTTAAATCAAACTTAAACAAACCTTTATCGGTAGCTAAATCTAACTTTCCGTGCTCGTTAGTAATCGCCCAAACATTTAAATCAGTAAGTAGTACTTTATTTTTAAACGGTAAGTCAGGGCGTTCAAACATTTTTGATAAGTTACTAATATCAACTTCATATAAGCCTTGTACAGCACCCACTAATAGCTGATTGTTTTCACCTAGTGCAAACGACTTTACGTTATTTTGATATATGTGCTCAGCCTCACCTCTAAGATGCTGTAGAGGCCTAACTTGCTCTGTAGCAATATCAAATACATAAGCACCATGGCTTGTGCCTATAAATATGTAGCCATTATAGGCAAATAGTTTTCTTACTAAGGTGTTTTTAAATTTTTCAGGAAGCTCAAAAATAGTGGTAATTTTACCCGTAGCTATATCAAGCTTTGCAAAGTCTCGTCCTCGTCCAATCCAAAGCGTTTTTTTATCAACTGCAATCATGCTAAAAACAGACTGATTGATTATCTCTTCTTCACTGGTGGGTTTTTCTAAAAATTGTTGGTAAGAGTCGGTAACGGGATCGTATCTAAATAAGCCAGCAAGTAAGGAGGCTATCCAAATGTGGCCTTGGGGGTCTTGGTAAATACGGTCAATTATGGCTTCTTCTAATTCGCCATTAGGGCCATTAATTGGAATAACTTGATAGCCATCGTAACGATTAAGCCCAGCCTCTGTAGAAAGCCAAAGATAACCGTTATTATCAATGAGCATCGTATTTACGTAGCTTTGTGATAAACCTTCGCTAGGAGATAAACGTTTTACTTGTGCGCCAACTTGGCAACTTAAAATAGTTATTAAAACTATAAAGCAACTAATGATCCCATTAACGCATTTGCTCATGCTTATTCCATATTATTATTTTATTACTATGGGTACTCTAGGGCGATAATATTTCGGTGCTTGTAAGTATCAAAAAGTACTTGTAAAGCAAGAGTATATGTTAACACCTGGTTAAATCCAATAGCACAATATAAATCGGCTACGTTTTTATATGCGAAGGTATAAATTACTTTATTCTGCTGTTTTATAAGAGCAGATATTAATTGCTTAGCCACACCTTTACCGCGGTGCTTTGGAGCGACATAAACGGTAGATAAAAACAAAAAATCAGCCTTATTTTGTAACCTACATGCCGCGACTATTTCATTATTATAGTAAGTAACCCAGAGCCTATCTTGTTTGTTTGCTCGCCCTCTTACGTTATATTTTTTATAAAACTTATTAACGAGTGGGGTTTTTAACTCATCGAGTACATCAACGCTATACATTGCTTAACCTAAGCGCTAACTAAGCATTAATGCTAAATATTGCTCAAATTTTTGCTTTAGCACCATTTGCTCAGCCATCGGGCGGCTATGAATAGTGTTGTATACTTGCTCACGTGTTTTTTTATTTCGCTTAATTTGATAAGCCCAAAAAGACGCTTCGTAATCGAGCTGAATTTGGTACTTTTCTTCACGTGGTAATAGGCATAAATTAAAACTCACAATACTTCCTTATTCATATATTAAATTGATAGCTCCCCCACTAAACTGGGCAAGCGGTAATCAGCTTGCTATTATACGCGTCTTATTTTATTTATTTCTGTAGTTATTGGAACTGATAATGAACAGACGTTTTAGTGCCTTGTTATTATTGGTAAATTTATTTTTTAGCGCTTCTTGCTTTAGCCATCAATATAGTCTGACCTTCAACCGCCCACAAAGTACTCCTCAAGCCGATTATGCATTAGAACTATTAAAATTAGCGTACGCCGATATTGGCTTTAAAATACATATAATCGATTTTAGCCGTAAGAATGCTTTGTTAGCGGCAAATAACGGCGTATTAGATGGCCAATTAGGAAGAGATATAAGCGTTGAACAAGATTACAAAAATTTAGTTAGGGTTAACTACGAGCTATTTAAATTCGACTTAATTCTTTATAAAACATGCCTACCCAATAAATTAGAACAACTTGAGAGCATTGCTATTGTTGATGCTTACCCTGTTCAAGAGCGCTATTTAGCGAGCACTAAATTTGCAGGCTCTATCATTAAAGTAAAAAGTATAAGCACACAACTAAACTTACTTGCTCAGCAAAAGGTTCAAGGTGCTTTGATGGTTGACTTTGTGCCTGAAAATAACTCTGCGGTTATACCAAAAAGCTGCTTCGAAAAAGAAGTACTAACCACTTACCCGCTTTATCATTACTTAAATAAAAATAATAAAAACTTGGTAGATAAGCTCGAAAAATCGCTAATTAATTTAACTAATAACGGCACTGTTTACGCACTTAAAGCCAAATACGGATTAAACTTTTAAAAGTCGAACCCTTTCTGCTCAGCCTCTGTGTTTTGAGATGCAGCTTGCTGTTTTTTCTGCAAATAGCGTTTATAACGCTGCTGACACAAACTAAGCACCTTCTTTTTTTGGGCATTAGTAAGTGTGTTCCATGCAAAGCGCTCATCACGACTTCGATAACACCCCTTACAATATCCCCTGTTATTTACTAAGCAAATGCTTTTGCAAGGGCTTGGAATATCAAATATTTCAATTTGTTGCATGGCATTCGCACCGTTATATAAGAGGTACTTAGTATAGCGTTATTTTTGCACAAAAAAAAAGCAGCAATTAAATTGCTGCTTTTATCTATTTGATCTGAAGTTAGCTTAAAAAACTAACCCAAATAACAACTATTAATGCTCGCAGCTATTCGTATTTATTTCTGTTTTACGGTGAAATGGCTTAGCGTACATGGCCAGTACTAACGGCTTTAGCTCCTCTGGTACCAGTGCTAAACGCTGCTCAAACTTAGCCGTATCTGGAGAGTCAATAACTGCCTTTTTACAGCCACCAGCAATATAGTTACCTGGATGCAGGTAAAATGAATCCACTATTTGCTGATCAATTGTTTTAGCTAGCTCTTCTGCGCTATCGCACTGCTCTTCTATTGGTTGCCCAAAGGCTAAATGTACATGCCCTTTCGCGGTGCTAAAACCTTCAACAATACTTGCAATGTCTTCACCGGCCGATTTTATATACTCACCATGGTGCTGCTTATGATAAAGCTCTTTGGCTTTAGCAATAGCACATGGCTCATACTGATACGAAATAGACACAGGAACAATTTTAAGCTCTTTAATATATTCGCAAAACTCTTTCTTTTGCTTACGACCATTTAACTGCAGCATTTTTAAAAGTGCCGGATCAGTTTGATCAAAGCCATCTTTTGCACGCCCTTCTTTTTGCGCAATCCAAATAGAATTACCGCCAACTAAAGAGTCGTAAATATAAGATGAAAGCTGGGTGAGCGCTTTAAGCATTTCTTTTGGCGCTTTTGCTGAGCGTTTAACAATAAAGCTTTTGTTTAGGCGCATTAGCTCAGTGATGTAAGGTATTTGCAATAAATTATCGCCGATAGCAATACGCACTGTTTTCATTTTATGCTGATATAAACCCCAGTTTACTAAAGCAGGGTCGAGCACTATGTCGCGATGGTTTGAAATAAATAAATAAGCTTGGTTTGGATCTAATTGATCTAACCCAGAAAAAGTGACTTTAGAAGTCGTACGTTTTACTAATTTATCTAAGTATTGCGCCACTTCGTTTTGTACGTCTTCAACCGTGCTTACTTTGCCCCACTTTTTACGTAACTGACTTTTTACCAGCGGGCGGGTAATAAAAGGCATTGATGATAAAAATCGCGGTAAATTATACTTTGCTATTACATCAATAAACGCATTATCGTTAATTAAACGTGTTAGCGAAGCCGCAACTTCGCTGTCATTGTATGGGCGTATATCTGCGTATTTATCTTCTAATTCACTCATTACTACATCTATAATGTTAAAAAACGGCACGCCAAGGCGCACCGTTTATGTCTAAGTTCGATTATAACTCAGGCGATCTAAAATGCGAAATAACCAAAAAACGATTTTGATCTAATTTATTCTGAGCCTAAATAATAAATCTCTTAACCAAATTTAGCTAAGTAACTACTCTTATGACCATGAGGAGGCTCATAAGTGCAAAAAATCTGATCAGTTAACCAAAATACCATGTTATCAATGTGCTAGTGGGCAGACCACTATAAATAACGCATTAAGGCCCTATAGGCTTTCAGACTAGAACTGCTTTAAACAAGAGGGGTTTTATAAAGCAAAGAGCAGCGTATATTTAGCCTCAAAAGATAACCTAGTCATTTGGTAGTAATACCATTTTCAAAGGCTTCCTTTCGTAGTACCTTAACTTCACATTTTCAGTTTCTATAAATCGCTAACACTTCACGATTGAAACTATCCTAGATCTACTAATTAAAGGCTCATAATGAACATTACTATTTTAGATAACGCCACATTAGCTAACACATCTCTTGCTTGTATTGAGCAACTTGGTAATTTAACAACGTATGAACTTACCAGCCCAGAACAAGTTATTGATCATTGCCAAGATGCAGATGTACTTATTACCAATAAAGCAGTATTAAATCGCGATACGATTAGCCAGTTAAAACAACTTAAGCTAATTTGCGTTAGTGCCACTGGCACTAATAATGTTGATTTAGACGCTGCAAAAGAGTTTGGTATTGCAGTTACTAATGTTGCTGGTTACTCAACGCCTTCTGTTGTTCAGCATACATTTTCGTTAGTGACTAACTTACTAGGTAATACTCATCGCTATCAAGCCGATTGCCAACAAGGCGCTTGGCAAAAAAGTGAAATGTTTTGCCGACTAGATTACAGTTTTAATGACCTTCAAGATAAAACGTTTGCCATTATAGGTGGTGGAACACTGGGTAAAGGCGTAGCAAAAGTAGCTGAGGCGTTTGGTGCAAAAGTAATTATTGCTGAGCGCAAGGGCGTAAAATGCAGAGACGGACGCACCCCATTTGAAGAAGTACTAAAAACGGCTGACATAATCAGTGTTCACTGCCCTCTTACTGACGAAACTCGTGATTTAATAGCACTACAAGAGCTTAAAATGATGAAGCCAAGTAGTATTATTATTAATACTGCACGTGGTGGGATTATTAACGAAGCTGACTTAGCCAAAGCACTTGAACAAAACTTAATCGCTGGCGCTGGCGTAGATGTACTAACAAAAGAGCCTGCGGAGCTAACTAACCCACTCGCTAATTACACTGGTAATAACTTATTACTTACACCACACATTGCATGGGCAAGCACTGAGTCAATCGTACGACTAATCAATGAGGTCAGCCTAAATATTACTGCATTTAATAACGGCGAATCTCGTAACCGCTTGGTATAACTGCATTGCAGACAAATAGTTAAAAAAACTAAAAAGTGGCTGTTTTTACTAATTATTTTTGTAAATGATTAGTTAAATACAGCCCTGAAAATCTAATCGACTGAATTTAAATAACTTTTAAACTTGGCCTGCTACTTGCCTTATATGATCAAAATATTAAAAAACTCATTTAAGGAATATCACAATGAAAAAATCTCTATTAGCAGCGGCCCTTATTGCGCCATTTTTAACCGGCTGTGTTATCGCCGTATCTGATGGTGAAGCTGAGACTCATTGGGCAGGGAAAAACTCATCAAGCTGGCAAGCACACCATAAAAATAACCGTGAAGCTATTTCAGAACTGACGATGGATAGCAGCTATCAATCTGTTTTAACGCAATTAAAAACGCCTAATTTCACAGAGCTATTAAAAAAAGATGACGATGTATACCAAGTACTTTTTTATGTCACTCATAGTAAGCATTCTGATTCTAAAACAACGAAAGATGAATGTACGCCGCTTGTATTTAAAAATGATAAGTTGGTAGGTATTGGTGACACTGCTTTAAGTATGATCGCGCACTAAACAGCAAAAAGTCTAACCTCAAAAGTCATTAGATACTAAAAACGCCAATATAAATATTGGCGTTTTGCATTTAAAAATATTCTTTTTAACGCGCTATTATTCTATCTCTACCTTCATCTTTGGCAGCATATAAGCCTAAATCAGCTTCTTCAAGTAAGGCTTGCTCAGCGTATATTTGCCCGCTTTCGGTTGTTGCTATACCAATACTAATTGTTATGTGATCAGCATTTAACGATGCTTTATGCTCTATATCCAAAGCATTAACCGCACTACGTAGTTTATTGGCAAATTCAATTGCGTCAGCTTTACCAACCCCAGGCAGTACTGCGGCAAATTCTTCTCCGCCATAACGCGCTATAAAATCACTTCCTCGCTCGCATTGAGCTGCAAGAACTTGAGCAACGTCTTTCAAGCACTCGTCGCCAGCACGGTGTCCATAGCAGTCGTTGTAACGTTTAAAATGGTCTATATCCATAAGTAATACCGACAATGGCGTTCCACTGCGTTTACTTCTGCGCCATTCGCGAGATAAGTTTTCATCAAGGTAGCGTCTGTTAGGTATTTCAGTTAACCCATCAATAGAGGCCAACATTTCAAGCAAGTCATTTTTTTGCTTTATAAGTAGCTGATTGCGAACTCTTACTCTTACAATAGAGGGACTAAATGGCTTAGTAATATAATCCATTGCGCCTAACTCAAGGCCTTTAGCCTCGTCGTCATGGCTACGGTTTGCTGATATAAATATGATAGGCACAGATTGAGTTATAGGGTTTTCTTTAAGTTGCACTAAAACTTCATAGCCATCAATACCAGGCATAATTACATCGAGGATAATTAAATCAACTTGTGTTGTTTTTACAAATGTCAGCGCTTTTTCACCACTCTCAACTAAGAACACGTCGTGCTCGTCTTTAAGTGTTTTTTCAAGTACTAATCTGTTTAGCGGATCATCATCCACTATTAATACTTTAGCTCTTTTCGACATCCTTCTCCCCTAAACCATTTATAAAAACAATTACTTGCTCTAATTGCATAATAAGCTCTTTAAGTGTTGTTTCAACTGGCTCGTTAGTCGTTTTAAGGTTTCGCTCGCATACTAATGCACAATGCGATAATCGCCTAAAACCCAAATTACCAGCCACACCTTTTATGCTATGCACTAAGCGTACCAAATCATCTTTACTGGTGGTTTCTGCTATTTGCGCTAACTGAGTTTCGCACAAGTTAGCAAACTTACCAATCATGGTATTAAGCAATGTCTCGTCTAAGCTAAATTGACTAAGCGCAAACGAGCGCTCAAAAAAGCTTGGTTTTACTAAGTTTAAATCAGCTATTGCATCAATAAGTACCTTAGCAACTACAGGCTTTGTTAAATGCTTATTCATGCCGCACTTTAAAGAGCGCTCAATATCAGCGGGTTCACAATGCGCGGTTAACGCAAAAATAGGTAACTGTTTTGCGTCAAACTGTTGACGAATCAAAGTCGTTGCTTGGCAGCCATCTATGTGTGGCATTTGCACATCCATCAATATTAGATCCGGTTTTAATACTTGTAATAACTCCATACCTATGGATGCGCTTAAAGCTGTTACTACGTTTATGTTAGCTTGACGAAGGACACTACTAATAATCTCTAAATTAAGCTGATTATCATCAATCGCTAATACAAGTAGACCTGATATATCTGCTTTTAGTTCTGGTACATTTTGTAATACCGTATTTATATCTGTTTTAGGCTCAATCAATGAGCTTAAGCTAAATAACCTTTGCCCAAGTGCAGAGGCCTTTACATGCTTAGCAGCTAAATGCTCACTGGTAGGAAGGTTAAGCGTGTGCTGATGATTAACTATAATCACTGATACTTCTTTCGCTGATAGCGAATCGTTAATCACTTCAACTTTTAATAGCGCAGGTAAATCATTTGCATCCACTATTATTTGTTGAGTGTTAGATAGCTTAATTGGGTATTTTAATACCTCATCTAAACTAATATTAGCCAGCTCACTATAAGCATTAGTAACGTGCTCAAGCTCTTTACTTTGCTCTGATAAAATAGCGAGAGCATTACTTGGCAGCATTTTATTTTTACTGGAATCAACTAATAAGCTAATGCTGAAGCTAAATTCACAACCATGGCCTTTTTTGCTTTTGAGTGCGATTTCACCGCCCATTAACAACACTGCATGTTTAACAATAGCTAAACCAAGGCCAACGCCTTGGTGTATTCGTGTAGATGACTCATCACCTTGCGTGAAGGCATCAAACAAGCGCCTCTGATCGGCCTCATCTATACCCATACCTGTATCAATGACTTTAAAGCAAATATATTGCTGATCTAGACTATCGCTCTCTATGAGCTCCACTTTAAGTGTAATCGACCCTGTATGAGTAAACTTAACCGCATTGGTTAATAAGTTACCTAATATTTGCTGAAGGCGAATACTGTCGCAAATTAAATCTGGGGCTATTAGCGGGTCAATATCAATTATAAACTCAATGCCTTTGCCTTCACATAATGGTCCCGTTAGGCTTTCACAAATATCAACAAGTTCAATAACACTAAATGGGGCTAGCTTTAAATCAGTTTGAGCGCTTTCAATACGTGCAAAATCAAGCATTCTGTTTAGCATTAATAATAAGCTTTGTGCTGCGTTTTTAGCCTGGTCAGTATGTTGCAATTGCTTTTGATTTAGCCCTTGCTCAATAAGCATATCGAGTAAACCTAATACAGCGTTAAGAGGCGTGCGAATTTCGTGGCTTAAGTTTGCAATAAAGCGGCTCTTAGCTAATGTTGCACGCTCTGCATCGTGCTTTGCCTTAGTTAAAGCGCTAACATCCTGAATGTGAATAACGTAATAAGCAGGGTCTCGATTTTCATCCCACACAAGCGACATACTCAACTGCAGCCAGCTAGCCAGTTTTCCTTGAGATAACGTTAAGTGATACACCCTTTTTTTATCATCAAGCAACTGCGCTAAAGCGTCTTTAATTTGCTGCCATTGTGACTCATCAAATAATGTTTTTAATGGCTCGCCCACTAAGGTATTTTGCTCAGAAAACTGCTTTCTAGTCGCTTTATTTACTTGCACTATTGTATATTCAAGTGAAAGTAGCACTACACAGTTGGCCGCAAATTCAATAGCGCTTCTAAATTTAGATTCTGAGGCTTTTAATGCATGAAGCGTTTGCTGCTGCTCGGTAATATCTCGACCAATGCCCATTGTGCCTAACAAATGCTGATGCTCGTTATAAAAAGGTGCAATTGTTAACTGATATGATTTTGTATCAGTGTCTATTCGTTGCTCTACGCTATTTCTATTTTGCAGCACTTGTTTTTCTAATGTATTTATTTGCTGATCGTTTTCACCAAAGTCATCTACACGCATTCCAACAAGTGTTGTTTGATCTTTACCTATATACGCTTCAAATGCTCTATTGCACCCTAAAAATGTGCCATCAATATTTTTAAAGTAAATAAGGTCAGGCACACTATTTAGCATGGTGTTTAATAAGGCAAGGTGGCGCTCTTTGGCCTCATAACTACGGCTGAGTTTTTCAGACTGACGCTGTACTTGTTCATCAAGCGCTTTGTTGGCATTTTTTAGCGAATCTACTAGCTGCTCATTTTTGCTAAATACAGTTTTTACTTTAGAAAACCAAGGTTGCCAACTTAGCGGCACATTATAATTTAATTTGTTATTAAGCTGGGCATTATTACTTTCCAAAAAGTGCATTAAATGCGTCATGGGTTTTACAAAAATACGTTGGCTTAACCAAAAAAATACGGCAAACATCATGCTTAAAAACAGAGTTAAAAATACAAATTCTAATAATATTTCGTATTTAATTGAGCTTACAAACTGAGGTTTTGGTTCGTAATATGCTGCATGAATAGGTAAGTCAGCCATTGGTTGCATAAAAAAGTTACTGTTGCTGGCTAATACTGTCGCTTCTTTTGTATGCTCTACTAAATTAGGCCAATAAGACTCAAGCTGCACCGCTTTTTCTATTACGTTTTTTGAACTCGCAATAATTTGATGCGACTGATTCATAAATACATATTCACCACTACTTGGTGAAACTTTACTTAGCCATGCAGAAATAGCCTGAACGTCATAAATTAAAATAATATAATCACTTGAGCCTATATCTCGTTGCCTACCAATAGCAAAATAGGACTTATCGTTTATTTTAATTATAGGGCTTGAGGTTAGCCTATTTGGAGAAAATTCGGGTTTAAACTGACCGTTTAATATTTCACTAAGCATTAAGCTTTGGCTTTTATTACGCCTACTCACATAAGCAAAATCGTTTTCATCTACATACGCTACAGCCGATAGCGACTGCATAAGTGCAAGCGTTGTATTAAAGGAAGGTCCAAGTGAAAATACTTGCTGCCACTGTAAAAGTGCCTCAGCGGATAGCGAAAATTCCCCTTTACCTATAATTTCTGTTCCTTGCCCATTAAAGTGTCGATAGTAATAACCACTGTACTGATTAATACCTTCTAGTAAAGTTTGATTTATTTGAGCAGATATAGGTCGTTGATATAAATTAAACATAGAGCTGAGTAAGCCATTTACCGACTCCATGCCATGATTAACTTGAGCTGATACATTAGCAAAATCGGCTGCGCGTTTTTCTACCGCTCGCTCAAGCTTTATATTGTATAAATGCAGGCACAGTAAAAAAGCGACAATTAATGGCACTAACAGCGCAATAAATAATGAGCGGTAATAATATTTTAGAGGTAAAAAATTCAACGTGTTGCCTGTAATTTGGCTCGAAAATCAACCGTTAGACTAACGAGCCAATTTGTTAAGCGCAAGCTATAAATTCTCTTCCGCAAAAGAGGCTAAACGGCTTCGTACTACACCATTTAAATTAATCGTTGCGCTGCCTTCAAAATCTTTAAAACGCTCAACTATATACGTTAAGCCAGAAGTAACAGGCGTTAAGTAGTTACTATCAATTTGCGCGAGATTACCGCTACAAATAAGCTTTGTGCCTTCTCCGCAACGTGTAATGATTGTTTTTAGCTGAGAAGCCGTTAAATTTTGGCTTTCATCTAAAATTACCACCGCATTTTGAATACTGCGCCCACGCATAAAGTTAACCGACTTAAATTGTATATTGGCTTTTTCCATAATGTAGTTACGGCTAGAAATTGGGTTTTCATCGCCTTTGTGTAATACCTCAAGCGTATCAGTGATGGCAGCTAACCACGGCGCCATTTTCTCCTCCTCAGTGCCAGGTAAAAAGCCAATAGATTCGGCAATTTCTGGGGTGTTACGCGTTACAATTACCTTATCGTAAATACCTTTTTCAATAACCATTTCAAGTGCACTGGCAAGCGCTAGCAACGTCTTACCGCACCCTGCAGGCCCGGTTAAAATAACAAGTTCAATACTTGGATCTAGCAACGCATCAAGCGCCATACCTTGGTAAATATTTTTAGGTTTAACACCCCACGCGTGTTGATGCATTAGTCGCTCAACGCTTATGTCTTTTAAAGTAATATGTTCATCGTCGTACGATTTTACCCGCGCTGCAAAGTGCTCACCGCCATCGAGCAAATACTCGTTACAAAACACATCTGGTATTAAATTTTTAGAAACATGATGATAGGTATCACGACCGCTTTGCTCGGTATTACATTGCCCCACATGTTGCCAAAAATCCCCTTCTATTTTTTTATAGCCACTAGTTAGTAATGCAATATCGTCAATTAGTTGGTCGGTTCTATAATCTTCAACATACTTAAGGCCAGCCCCTTTAGCTTTAAGGCGCATATTGATGTCTTTTGTTACTAATACAATTTTTGAGTCGCTGTGCTGCTTTTGTAAATGTACGGCGCAGTTAATAATACGGTGGTCGTTTTCGTTACCCGGTAGGCCAGAGATTGAATCGGCAAATAAATGATCATTTACAATTATAAGGGTGCCTGTTGAGCTTTCTTTGGCCTTTTTGTTACTTGGTAATGCGACGCCTTGGAGCATTTGTTCGGGAGTTGCGTTTTTTAATACCTCATCTAAGCCTCTAATAGCTACACGTGCATCGCGGCTTACGTCGTGTTTTCTGTCTTTAATGTGGTCGAGCTCTTCAAGTACCGTCATGGGGATGACAACGTTATGTTCTTGAAATGATAAATAAGCGAGGGGTTCGTGCAACAGTACATTGGTGTCTAGCACATACATTTTACTTTCAAGGTTCGAAGCTTTTTCCATAGCACTTTCCTTACGTTTTATGATTTTTATGCTATACCAAAATAACTAAGTAAAACGGGCCAAAACTCAAACCTGCAATACTTAATTGCTAAGGCATAATGTAAGTTTAGTCTATTTGTCATAAAAGTCCGTTTTATTACAAACTAGATATAGTTTTTATTTACCTAAAAAAGAGCCACAAACAAGCGGTTTTAATAGTAATAATTAACACTTACAAAATTAATTAAAAGTGAGCCAAATAGCGCCTTGCAGTGGTGTTATGTAACAGGTAACATAGCCGCCTTTTTCTTCATAGACGAGACATACATGAATTTTTCCTTAGGTCAGCGTTGGATCAGTGATACAGAGTCAGATTTAGGATTAGGCACCGTAGTTGCCATTGAGGGCCGTCAGGTCAGCATTTTATTTCCTGCCAGTGGTGAAAACCGTGTTTATTCTAGTGCAGAAGCACCTGTTACCCGTGTGGCATTTAATCCTGGCGATGTGATCAAAAGCGTTGAAGAATGGGAATTAGAAGTAGAGTCTATTGAAGTTCAGGGGGAATTACTTTGTTACGTAGGGTCGCGTGTTGATACCGGCGAAGAAGCAAAGTTAAAAGAAACCTTTTTAGATCATTTTATTAAGTTTAATAAACCACAAGATCGTTTATTTGCAGGCCAAATAGATCGCTTTGATCGTTATACACTTCGCTACCAAACTTGGCAGCACCAGTTTGAACGCCAGCAATCACCTATTAAGGGCTTAATTGGCCAACGCGCTAACCTTATTCCGCATCAGCTTTATATTGCACAAGAAGTAGGTAAACGTTTTGCACCACGCGTTTTACTGTCTGATGAAGTAGGCCTAGGTAAAACCATTGAAGCAGGTATGATATTACACCAACAAATAATTAGTGGCCGTGCAAGCCGCGTACTTATTGTTGTGCCTGAAAACCTACAGCACCAATGGTTAGTAGAAATGCTACGTCGCTTTAACTTACGTTTTTCTATTTTTGATGAAGAGCGTTGTGACGAAGCCTTTGCCGATTCACCAAACGTATTTGATACAGAGCAGCTAGTGCTTACAAGCCTAGAGTTTTTAACCAAGAAAAAACGCTGGTTTGAACAAGCAACACTTGCTGACTGGGACTTATTAGTTGTTGATGAAGCGCATCACTTAAGCATTAATAATGGTAAACCAAGTACTGAATATCAACGAATGGCTGAGCTTAGCCAAGATATTCCAGGCCTTATTTTACTTACCGCTACACCTGATCAACTAGGTCATAGCAGTCACTTTGCCCGCTTACAACTACTCGACCCAGACCGTTTTTACGACTACGACGTATTTAAAGAAGAAGAAGCAAATTATAAAGACGTAGCAGAGGCTGCAAATCAGTTATTGCAAGAGCAAGCACTAGACGATACAGCTAAAGCGACACTTATCGAGCTATTAAAAGAAACCGACATTACCGATATTCTTGCAAAAGCACAGCAAGGCGATTTACCAGCACGTAAAGAAATACTCAACATGCTGCTCGATCGTCACGGTACTGGCCGTATATTATTCAGAAACAGTCGTAGTGGCATTGATGGCTACCCTAGCCGTAAATTGCACGCCTACCCAATGGCATTACCAAAGCAGTACAAAACGGCTATGTCGGTACTAGGTAATATGGGTGGTATTCAAAACGCTGAACTAAGTGCACATCGCGCTCTTTTTCCAGAAAAAATATTTCAAGAATTTGAAGGCGAAAGTGCAAGCTGGGGGTTATTTGACCCACGTGTAGATTGGTTAATCGAAACACTTAAAACGCTTAAACACGAAAAAGTACTCCTTATTTGTGCCAAAGCCGAAACCGCCATTAGCCTTGAGCAAATACTACGTGAACGCGAAGCGATTAAAGCCTCGGTTTTCCACGAAGGTATGTCGATTATAGAGCGTGACCGCGCGGCTGCATTTTTTGCCGACGAATACGACAACGCACAAATACTATTGTGTTCAGAAATTGGCTCAGAAGGTCGTAACTTCCAGTTCTCGCATCATTTAGTGTTATTTGATTTACCACTAAACCCTGATTTACTTGAGCAACGTATTGGCCGACTTGACCGCATAGGTCAAACACAAGACGTGAATATTCACGTGCCATATTTTGAAAACACAGCTCAAGAAGTATTATTGCGTTGGTACAACGAAGGCCTAGATGCCTTTGAAACCACATCAACCACTGGTCAGTTATTGTATAAAGAGTTTCGCGAAGATTTACTTGAATACATTTCAGCGCATAACTGTGATGAAGACGAGCTAGATCCAATGCTAGAACAAGTAGCGCAACAAAATGCCGTGCTACGTAAAAAAATGGAAAGTGGACGAGACCGTTTATTAGAGCTTCATTCTTCTGGCCAAGGTGCTGCCGACTCTTTGGTTACTGACATTGAAAAACTCGACAATCAGTTTGAGCTTCCAAGTTACATGATCAACGTATTCGACACCTTCGGCGTAAGCCAAGAAGACAAAGGCGAAAACACGATTATATTAAAGCCAACAGAGCATATGCTAAACGCCTCGTTCCCAAGCTTAAAAGAAGATGGTATGACAGTTACGTTTGACCGTGATACTGCACTTTCGCAAGAAGATGTACATTTTATTAGCTGGGATCATCCAATGGTGCAAGGCACTATGGACATGATTTGTGACGATGACTTTGGTAGCGCATCGGTTGCACTGCTTAAAAACAAAAAATTACCGCCGGGTACCTTTTTTGTTGAGTTGATATTTGTTGCCGAAGCAATGGCGCCAAAAGTATTGCAAGTGGGTCGCTTTTTACCGCCAACACCTATTCGTATATTACTTGATAAAGCAGGTAATAACTTAGGTGAAAACGTAGCGTTTGATGGCTTTAACCAACAACTTTCTGCTGTAGGTCGCCAAACAGCAAGTAAACTTGCCGGGGCACTGCAAAGTGCTATTCACCCAATGATCAGCAATGCAAAAGACATGGCACAAGAAAAACTAGAAGTGATTCGTGAAGCCTCTTTAACTAAAATGCAAAGTACGCTAGGTGAAGAGCAGTCTCGTTTAGAAGCCCTTAAACAAATTAACCCGAATATTCGCCAAGAGGAAATTACTTTCTTCGATAAGCAGCGCAGCGAGCTGACTACGCATATTGAAAAAGCGCAGTTACAACTTGATGCAATTCGCTTAATTGTGGTTTCGCACTAAGGTTTTTTGAGCTTTAAGTTTATAGCTGTCAGACGTTAGTAAAAAATTGAAAATGACAGCTTAATAAAGCGCGGTATTTATACCGCGCTTTTTTATGCATTAGAAAACTGCATACAAGTTAGGAGCCTTTGTACAGGCTGAGAATGTTTTCCTTGAGCCTTTTCCTTCGCTCCCCTAAAATAGCGCCCTGCAAAATTACTGAGGTCGGCCGTGTTAGTTAATTACAATCCCCCAATGAGTCCGTATTTGACCATACTGTACCAAGATGACGACTTGCTCATTGTTAATAAGCCAAGTGAGTTATTAACGGTTCCGGGTAAAGATCCAAAACATGCCGATAGTTTAATTAACCGCGTTAATCGCGTTTTTCCAACAGCTAAAATAGTTCATCGTTTAGATATGGCGACCTCAGGTATATTGTGTTTGGCAATGAATAAGGCGGCGCATAGGCATTTAAGTATGCAGTTTCAAGAACGCGAAACCGCAAAACGTTACATTGCACGCGTCTACGGTCAGCTTGAACACCCTAACGGTTCAGTAGATTTACCGCTTATTTGCGACTGGCCTAATCGCCCTAAACAAATGGTTGACCATGAAAGAGGTAAACCTTCGCTTACACATTATAAAATACTCACGCGCGAAGCTAATGCTACCCGCGTAGAGCTCACTCCAATAACAGGGCGTTCGCACCAATTACGTGTGCATATGTTAAGCCTTGGCCACCCTATTTTAGGTGATAGGTTATACGCCCATAAAGATGCACTCTCTGCTGCACCTCGCTTACAATTGCATGCGCAAATGCTTATATTAAAGCACCCTGTTACTGAGCAAGTACTTACTTTTGAAGCTGAGCCCGAATTTTAATAAGCTCAATGACTAACTAAATTATTAAACTTTTAGTTAACTAGGCCGATACTTAACTAATGGCTATTAGTTGAGTGTGTTATGGTTTTTTTGCAATTATTTAAAAAGATTTTGTGTTGCTTAGCGTTTAGCTGCGCAGTTTTTTTAGCTCTGCCTGCAACTGCGGTTGAGCATATTGCCCCTCCTGCACTTTCAAGTATTGAAAACAGCGATATAGAACGCCTACTCCCCAACGCTGAAATAAAACCAATTCTTGCTGGCGATACCGAATTTTTGAGCCTTTATAGCGAATATATGAGCAGCAATTTTAGAGGGGTTGTTTTACTTATTCCGGATTGGCATTCAGTCCCTACGAATAACTCAGGTATGAGCTTTCTTCGTAAAGAGCTTAACAACTTAGGTTACACAACCTACGCTATGACTGTGCCAGATATAGATTGGCAAGCAAAAAAAATGAAACCTGTTACACCAACTGACGCTGTAGAAACCCCAACCAGAGATGAGTCTAAAGGTGATGCTAATGAACCTGAGAAACAAAGCGCAGAGCCGCACTATGTAAATGCAATTGAGCCTGTAAATAATGATGTGCTTGATGACTACAAAACTAATTTAATACTACGCTACGAAGCGCTCTATCAAACAGCGATGGCTGAGCCCAGTAATATTGTTGTAATAGCCCAAGGAGCGAGTGCAGGCATGTTACTTGAGTATTATGCAGATTTCCCAGAGTCTAAAATTAATGCTTTTGTTAGTTTAAGCAGCTACTTACCGAATGCTCAACGCAATGAAGAGTTAAGCCAAGCAACATCGCTAGTAACCCCTGCGTTACTTGATATTTACTATGCAAATGACAGCACAGACATTTTAATGAGTCTTAAAAACCGCAAGCGATGGGTTAACCGAAACGCTAAGTTTGATTACCGTCAGCGCCAGCTTTTTGGTATGCGAAACGCCCCACAGCAGCACGCACGTTTAAGCAAAGAAATAGACGGGTTTTTACGCCGCCTTTTTTAAGTACTCGTAAGCTGCCTGTATGTCTTGGCTTTTTTTAACCGCAACTTCCATCATGTGCTTTGGTAACCCTTGCGACACCAGTTTATCAGGGTGATGCTGCGCCATTAATTTTCGGTATGCGACTTTAATATCTCGCGCAGTAGCGTCGCTATTTAACCCTAGTAACGCAAGTGCTTGTGAGCGGTTCATACTATTATCAGGCGGTACGTGATGCCCAGAACCTTCACGGTAACTACTACTTTGACCTTGTTGCTGTTGCTTGTAACGCTGCTGTTGCTGCCTAAAATTAAACTCAGCTTGGTAACGTTTTAAAACAAATGCAAAATGAGGTTTAGAAATACCTAACTGCTTACTTACCTGTGCTAATAACTGTTTTTCTTGCTCAGCTAATACACCATCAGAAAACGCCATTTGAATTTGTATCTCTAAAAACAGCTGCAATAAATCGTGGCGAGTGGTAAAGCGCTCCTTAAAATCGCTTACGGTTTCTTTTAAAGAGAAATCACTTTCTTTACCCGCTTGAAATGCATGTTGAGCTTCGCGACGTTCATCGCCTTTTAAGCCCATTTCATCCATAAATAAATTAGCTGCTTTTATATGTACTTCGCTTACACGGCCATTCGATTTTGCAATGTGCCCCATAACCGCAAAGCAACTTGAGAAGAATAAAGCTTGGCGTTCATGTACATCGTCGCCTTTAAATAAGCTTGAAAAGCCACCGGCTTTGTCAAAATCGTTTTTAAGGCTTTTATCAAATAAATGACCTAGGTATAAACCTAATATGGCACCAAAAATTTTGCCAAACATAAAGCCAAAACAAAAACCGAGAATTTTTCCCCACATTTATAATACTGCCTTTTTTAAATTAATATTTACTGCGCTTTTAAACGTTTGTTTAATTCATCCAAACGCGCTGGTGTGCCAATGTCATCCCATTGTCCAATATAGAGCTCAGTAGAGACTAAATGTTCATTTAACTTTTCACGTAATATTGGCCCTAAAGGCCGAACTCCTTGGGCTAATCCTTTAAAAAAGTCAGCCTGATATCGACTGATCCCTGAAAACGTATATTTTTGGCTCTCATCCGATAAGTGACTTAATGTAAAGTCGCCATCAGGGTTATGTGGCGGGTTTTCTATAAGCACTATGTGCGCCTCGCCAGGCTGTAAGTGAAGCTGCTTAAGCGCACTTACATCGTAATCGGTGTATACATCACCGTTTATAACAATGAACGAATCACCTAACATCGGTAACGCTTCAATAATACCGCCAGCAGTTTCAAGGCCGCCCTCAACCTCTTGGCTGTAATTTATAGACACACCAAATTGGCTGCCATCTTTAAAATAATCTTTAATTTTATCACCTTGCCAAGCGAGGTTTATTACAATGTCAGTAATACCCGCCGCCTTTAAATTATTTATATGGTGCTCAATAAGTGGTTTTTCAGCCACTTTTAACATTGGCTTTGGCATATTTTGCGTTAGCGGCATCATTCGCTTGCCGCGCCCTGCGGCTAAAATCATTGCTTTCATGTTCGCTCCGCAGCAAGTTGCTTTGTAACTTTTGGCACAATTGTATTCTTTATCCACTCACTTAAATCGCTAAGCTCTGGATAATATGCGGCTACTTCAACAATGTAATCGAGAGTTGGTAAAATATTATCTAAATAACCTGTTTTTGAATCCCGTAAATATAGCCGACAAAATATACCCGCAGCTTTTAAATGACGCTGAATACCGGTTAAATCAAACCAATATTTAAATTCACTAAAAGAGGTGTTTTTTATTAACCCTTGAGCGATAAATTCTTTATAAGCAAAATCAAGTAAGCTTGATAACTCACTTTCAGGTAGTTTGTAGTAGCAATCGCGCAATAGCGATACTAGGTCATAGCAAAGTGGGCCTTGTACGGCGTCTTGATAATCAATAATGGCCCACTGGCCGTTGCTATACATAATATTGCGGCTGTGATAATCGCGGTGAACAGTCACGGTAGGTTGTAAAAGCATAGCATTTGTAAGTAACTCGCAGCTTGAGTGCCACATTGCTACTTGCTCAGTAGTGAGTAATTCACTTATAAAATCACTCACTAACCATTGGCTAAATATGCCTAGCTCAAGTTGGATGAAATCTTTGCTATAAGCTTGCATGGCTGAAGCTGATGGCGTTTTTGCCCACTGCGCATTTAAGCTGATTAATGCCTTATAATGCTCTATTTTATTTTTGTCATCGAGCATATCGGCTAAGTGAGTAGACCCTAAATCGCTTAATATAAAAAAGCCTTGCTGCTCATCGCTTGCAATTATAGAAGGAAGCAAAAAGCCTTGCTCTGTAAACACCTTATTTAACGAAATATACGGCTCGTTATTTACTTTTTTTGGATCTGAGTCCATCACTATTAAATGCTTATTATCGTGATTTAGACGGTAATAACGACGAAAGCTCGCATCACCCGTAATGGCATTTAGAGTGTGCGATTTGGCATTAAGCTGTACGTTTATAAATTGTTGTAAATTCTCAAAGCGTGTCATTTTATAGTGATATCTATTTTTATAGGTCAATTACTGTATTTGCCATTATTTTCCTTTATTATGTGTAGATTATATTTAATCACACAGCATTAAGGTCAATAAATGAGCAAAACCTGGGGCATATTGATGCTAAGCGTAGTTAGCGCACCATCGCTTGCCGAAACTGAACTTGCACACAACTTGTGTGGCATTTCAATGCAAACCAGAGCTTGGCAACCACTTGAAGGCCTTAACCTTGGTGAAGTTGACATTCAAGCTGATGATGTCGAGCTACTTGGCACTCAAAGCGCTGAATTTACCGGCAATGTTGATATTAACACCCTTAAGATGAGTTTGTCCGCACAAACTGCGTTGATAGACAAACAGCGTGGGTTACTAAATGCAACAGGGCCAATTACTTATCAAGATTATGTTAGTAAGGTAAATAGCACCGGTTTAAACGCCGATTTAAATAATTCAGAAGTAAGTTTGTTAGGCGCCGATTACAGCCTGAGCGAACAACAAGGCAAAGGCGGCGCTGAAAAACTTACTGTTAATCAGTCTGGCTTATTGCTAATGAATGCAAGCTTTACTACCTGCCCAAGTGATACGCCAGTATGGGAAATAGAAGCCGATGAAATTAACCTCTCGCGAGAAGAAGGTTGGGGCGAAACCTACAACGCAGTTTTACGTATTTTAGATACACCTGTTTTATATTTACCGTATTTCACATTCCCATTAGATGAGCGCCGTAAATCGGGCTTACTTACACCGACTATTTCAAGTTCTGATAAATACGGCGTAGAAACCGTTACACCGTATTATTTAAATATTGCGCCTAACTTTGATGCCACCATCACCCCTCGCTATATGTCTAATAAAGGGCTGCAATTACAAACTGAGTTTAGATACCTAACTGAACAACATGAAGGTTTAGTGGGTGTTGAATATTTAGATAGCGATGACTCAGAGCCTGATTTAGAAGAGCGCTACATATTTCATTGGCAGCAGCAAAGTTACTTAGGTGAAAACTGGCGTGCGAATGTTGATGTAACTAACGTAAGTGATGATAACTACATAACTGACTTAGGTTCAAGTTACGCCAGTAAAACCGATACTCAGCTTTATCGTACAGGCTCGCTTACTCACTTAGGTGAGACATGGCGCACCGATATAAAAGTACAAAATTTCGAAGTACTCGGCGATCACTTAGAATCATACACGGCTGTACCGCAAATTAACTTTACTCAAACTGCTCCGTGGCGCTTTGACAACTTTGACTTTACGCTATCAGGCGAGATTAGCCATTTTACTAATGGCTCTTCAGAGGTAGATATAGATAGTGCAACACGCGTGCACATTGAGCCTAAAGCTCGCTATAACTATGCAACTCATGCGTGGTCTTTTTTATCTGAAGTGAGCTTATTACAAACTAACTATAAGCAAAATGGTAACTTAACCGGTACGCAATATAGCGATACAGTTTCTCGTACAATTCCTAAAGTACGCTTGTATTCTCAGCTTAATTTTGAGCGTGACGCGTCTTACTTTTTTGAAGACGGTATACAAACACTTGAGCCACAAATTCAGTATTTATATACCCCAAATAAAGATCAGTCAGACATAGGCTTATTTGATACCACCAAATTACAAGACGATTATTACGGCTTATTCAGAGACGTGCGCTTTTCAGGTGTTGACCGAATAGCGGCAGCTAATCAATTTACGTTAGGTGCAACAACTCGCTTGTTCGATAAAAAACAAGAAGAAGTGTTTAACTTCAGTGCAGGGCAAATCTTTTATTTAAGTGACGATGCAAAGCCTACAGAGCAAGGCTTAAACTCCGATACTAATTATAATGCACTATTTGCAGCACAAACCATGTTACATTGGCATCGCCGCTGGTATCTTGCTGGGGGCATTCAGTACGATACAGATGGCAAGCAAATGGTACAGTCTAATGTCACTCTTGATTACAAAGGTGATAATAATCAGCTAGTACAATTGAACCATCGCTATGCAAATGATGTCTCAGGAAATACAATCGAGCAAGCAGGTGTATTTACAAGTGTTCCTATTAGTGACGAATGGCAATTTATTGCAAGTTATCACCGAGACCTTGAAAATAATCGAAGCATCGAAGTATTGAGCGGATTTCAGTATGAATCATGCTGTTGGGCAATCCAAATTACTGGCCATCGCCAAATAGAAACTGATTTAAATCAGTTAATAGGGCAAGAACAAGCAACTTTTGATTCAGGTATTAGTTTGAATTTTGTATTAAAAGGACTTGGCAGTAAAAGCCGTTATGATGCACAAAAATTATTACAACAAGGTATTTTTGGCTATCGTAGACCGTATTTTCTTAATAACTAGTATCACAACAGTACTATTAGCAAGAGTAGTAAAAAGAATATGAATTTAAAAAAATTATTAACATCAGCAGTTTTAAGTGTCAGCCTTTGTCAAAGTGCAATGGCTGCACCAGTAGAAATTGATAAAGTTATAGGCGTTGTAAACCAAGGCGTAATTTTAAAAAGCGAAGTAGACACCATTATTGATCGTGTTAAAAAGCAAGCAGCAGAGCAAGGTCAACAACTTCCAAAAGACGAAACGCTTCGTGTACAAGCTGTAGAACGTTTAGTTAACCAAGCGCTTATGATGCAAATGGCTGAGCGAATGGGTCTACAAATCTCAGACAGCCAACTGGATCAAACACTTGCCAACATGGCTAAAGAGCAAGGCGGTACTATTGCTGATTTACGTCGTACTATTGAAGGTGCTGGTGAAAGCTTTCAAAGCTACCGCGAAGAAATTCGTAAAGAAATAACCACGCAACAAGTAACGCGAGCCAACGTTGATCGCCGTATTTATATCAGTGAGCAAGAAGTTGATAACCTTTTAAAAATTATGGAAACCCAAGGTCAAAGTGCTGAAGAGTACGACATTGGTCATATTTTAATTGATATCCCTAACGATGCTACCGCTGAAGAGATTACGAGTGCTAAAACACGTGCAGATAAAGTTATTGAGCTATTAAACGACGGCCAAGAATTTAAACGTATTGCAATTTCATCATCAAGCGGCTCTCAAGCACTTGAAGGTGGTCAGCTTGGTTATATGGGTATTAACGAAATGCCATCGCTTTTTGCTGAAGCTGTAAAAGGTAAAAAAACAGGCGCTATTGTTGGTCCTCTTCGTTCAGGCGCTGGTTTTCATATCATTAAAGTACAAGACGTACGTGGCCTACAAGTAGTCGAAACTACAGAGGTTCGTTCTCGTCACATTCTTATTAAACCATCGATTATTTTAAGCGAAGAAAAAGCACGCTCTATGCTTGCAGGTTTTGCAAAAGATTTGCGCGCAGGAACAGCTGACTTTGGCGAGCTAGCTAAAGAATACTCTGAAGATCCAGGCTCAGCACTTAAAGGTGGTGAATACGACTGGACTGATCCTACGACCTACGTACCCGCGTTTAAAGATACATTACTTTCTCTTAAGCAAGATGAAATAAGCGAACCGTTTAGAACGCAATTTGGTTGGCACATTGTTCAGCTACTAGGAAAACGCGTAGCTGATAAAACAGAGCTTGCTAAACGTAACCGTGCTCACGGCATGTTATTTAACCGTAAATTTAAGGAAGAAAGTTTCAACTGGCAGCAAGAAATGCGCGAGCAAGCTCACGTTGAAATTTTCCCAACAGAACAATAAATATGACCTTACGAATTGCTATTACCCCGGGTGAACCTGCCGGTATTGGCCCAGATTTGCTACTCACGCTTGCTCAGCAAGCGTGGGACGCTCAACTAGTAGCTATTGCTGATGGCAAACTATTGAAAGAGCGTGCAGAGCATTTAGGCTTAACAATAAACTTAATTGAATTTGATGAAGAAGCGCCTGCAATGGTAGCGCCTGCGGGCAGCTTATACATTCATCAAGTTGATTTAGGTGTAGATGTAGAGCTTGGCGTACTTGATGATGGTAACGGCCAATACGTACTAGATACCTTGCGCATAGCAAGCGAGAAAAACATGGACGGTAGCTTCGACGCCGTTGTTACAGGTCCTGTTCACAAAGGTATTATAAATAAAGCGGGTATTTCGTTCAGTGGCCACACTGAATATTTTGCACAGCAATCAAATACTGCCGATGTAGTAATGATGCTAGCAACTGAAGGTTTACGTGTTGCCCTTGTAACTACTCATATTCCACTTGCCTATGTATCTCGCGCTATTACACCAGAGCGTTTAACTAAAGTAGCAGGTATTTTAAACCACGACTTACAAACTAAGTTTGGTATAGAAAAACCACGTATTTTAGTGTGTGGTTTAAACCCACACGCAGGTGAAGATGGACATTTAGGCACTGAGGAAATAGAAACAATTACCCCAACGCTTGAACTGCTCAATAGCCAAGGCATGAACTTAATTGGTCCACTTCCAGCCGATACCCTGTTTCAAGATAAATATCTATCTGAAGCCGATGCTGTGCTTGCTATGTATCACGATCAGGGATTACCTGTGCTAAAATACAAGGGATTTGGTAAATCGGTAAATATTACCTTAGGCTTACCATTTATCCGCACCTCAGTTGACCACGGTACTGCACTCGATTTAGCAGGCACTGGAACCGCTGATGTTGGCAGTTTTGAATTAGCGATCCGCGAAGCAATTAAGCTCGCCCAAGAAAAAGCACAGAATCAATGACCGATAAAGTACATTTAGGACACCGCGCCCGTAAACGTTTTGGACAAAACTTTTTATTTGATGAATCTATCATCGATAAAATAGTCACCGCGATAGATCCTAAACCAGAAGACAACTTAGTAGAAATAGGCCCAGGCCTTGGCGCTATTACTGAGCCTGTGGCTGATTTAAGCGGCCATTTAACGGTTGTTGAACTAGACAAAGATTTGGCACAACGTTTAATTGAGCACCCATTTTTAGGTCCTAAATTAACGGTAAACCAAGGCGATGCAATGAAGTTTGACTTTGCAAGCCTGGTACGTGACGACAAAAAATTAAAAGTGTTTGGTAACTTACCTTACAATATTTCTACGCCTTTGCTATTTCATCTTTTTGAATTTGCTGACCATATTGAGCACATGCACTTTATGCTTCAAAAAGAAGTCGTTAAGCGCATGGTAGCTGGCCCTGGCAGTAAAACATTTGGCCGCTTAAGTGTTATGACGCAGTATTACTGTAATGCAATGCCTGTAGTTGAAGTACCGCCAGAGTGCTTTAAACCTGCTCCAAAGGTTGATTCGGCAGTTATTCGCTTAATCCCTAAAAAAGCAGAGCAACGTACAGCTAAAAGCGTGAAAATTTTAAACACAGTATGTTTAGAAGCATTTAACCAACGTCGTAAAACATTACGAAATAGTTTAGGTAATTTACTAACAGCTGATGAGCTTACAAGCATTGGTATAGATATTACTCTTCGTGCTGAAAGCCTATCGTTACAACAATTTATTGATATAGCTAACTGGATTTATGACAACAAGCAGTAATATAGGATCGCCTGTAAAGGTATCTGTAGAAACATTTTACGTAGAAGGTCAGTCTCAACCTGAGCTTGAAAAATACGTATTTGCTTACTCAGTAACAATTAAAAATCATAGCCTTTGTAGTGCCAAGCTACTGAGCCGTTATTGGTTAATCACTGATGCAAACGGCAAAGAAGTCGAAGTTGAAGGTGAAGGTGTTGTAGGCGAAATGCCAGACATTGGCCCTGGCGAAAGCTATAAATACACCAGTGGTGCAATTTTAGATACGCCAGTGGGTACAATGCAGGGTCATTACACATTACGTAACGAGTTTGGCTCTGAGTTTCAGGCACCTATTAATGTGTTTCGCCTGGCCTGCCCTAACATTTTACATTAAGTGTATCGATGGCCGATTACGCAATAGGTGATTTACAAGGGTGTTTTAGTGAATTTAACACCCTTTTACAACGCGTTAATTTTAACCCAAGCCAAGATCACTTATATTTAGTTGGCGATGTAGTAGCCAGAGGGCCAGACTCTCTTGCTTGCCTAGATCACATTTACAAACACCAAGATAGTATGACTATCACTTTAGGTAATCACGACCTTCATATGGTTGCCTGTTATTACCTTAACAAATCAATTAATCCTAAAGACAAGTTAGGCCCTATATTTGAAAGCCCTTTCCTTGCTCGCTACATTTCTTTTTTACAAACTCAGCCATTAGCAATAGAGCTAAAACAATATAATTGTTTTATTTCTCATGCAGGGTTAAACCCTGATTGGACAATAAACAATGCGCTAAGGTACGCCGAATTTGCAAAAAGCTGTTACCAATCAAGTAATGCCAAACTATTTTTTGAGCGTATGTATCAGCCTCATCCTGGTAAATTTTCAAGCGAGCTCGATGATTTTGAAAAGTTTAGATACATAGTCAATTATTTTACTCGCATGCGTTTTTTAACTGCTAATAATCAATTAGAGCTTAATGCAAAAGGTGCAATAACTGATAGTCGCGAGCTAACGCCATGGTTTAAACACCCAAATATAGTAAATGCGAAGCACGATATTATTTTTGGCCACTGGGCTGCGCTTGAAGGTAAAACAGCAAACCCATGTATTCATGCCTTAGATACTGGCTGTGTGTGGGGGGGCAGTATGACCCTTATGGAGCTGAGTAATAAAAAATTAATTGTAGAAAAATCCCACCTTTTGTCTAAATAAACTGAAATAAACTAATACATCTGTTAGATTTATCAATTAAAAGTTAAAATTAGTTAAAGTAATTGATTTTAATTGCTTAACTTATTGGTACAAACGCCGATAAGATTTAATTGAAGTATTTTTGAGTGGAAAACTTATGAACCTAACAGTAAGCCAACGTATTTGGGGTGGTTTTATATTTATTACCCTTTTACTACTAATAATTGGTGGTAACTCCTTAATAAAAATAGCAAATATCGATCGCTCTACTCAAAAAGTGAATCAACTATCACTTCCAGCATTAAATAAGAGTTCAGAGTTACAAGCTGAATTTATTTTAATGAGTAAAGCCGCTCAAGCTAGCTTTTACACTTCATCAGCTAAAGAATTAGAACCAATAAAAAAACAAGTTAATGAACAAAAGCAGCTATTTAATACACTTCATCGTGAACTTCAAGAAGTAGTTAAAAACGATACCGCTCTGAATCAAAGTAGCCAAAACGTAGAAAAAACTTACCTAAGCTTTTTAAGCACAGTAGAAAGCTTACTAACGGATAAAAGCAAACAACTTGCACTAAATAAAGCCTTAACCGCACAACTTGAAAATATAGAGCTAAGTGCTGAAGACGCTAACTCGGTCGTATTAGATATTATTGATATTGATGGATTTGAGCAAAACCACCCCCGTGCTTATCAAGCTGCAAACAACTTAGAAAACAACTTCATGTCGGTCGTAAGTAACAGCACCGATATGCTAACTGTAAAAACACTCAGTACGCTCGATATTGTTAAAAATGAGCAAACTTATTACCTTGATGAAGTTACCCGTACACTTGCTCTTATTAAACCAGCAATAGAACAATCACATAGTGACTTGTACACAAGCCTTAAAGAATATGTTGATACGTTAGAGAGCAACATAAAAGGTAACAATGGATTAGCCGCTAACAAAAAGCGCTTAATTGATGCGATTACACTGACCGAAGCCGAGCTTGCTCAATCAGAACAAGCAACAAAAATGGCACTTAATCAAATTGATGAGCTTGTAAAGCAAGCCAGTGATGTTGCGTTTAAATTACAGCAAGGCGTTCGTAGCGACGTTGACTCAGCTAACTTATGGACATGGGTAGGTATGATAATAGCTACATTACTTGCTATTGCCATAGCCATTATTACAGTAAGCCGTATTACTAAACCACTCGCTGAAGTTAACCGTATTTTAGACATTGTAGCTAGCGGCGATATGACCCAACGCTTAGACGATAGTGCTAAAGATGAGTTTGGCGAACTATCTAAAAGCTGTAATACCTTAATAGACAGCCTACGCAGCTTAATTAAAGGTATTATTTCTCGCTCAACCCAACTTGCTGCGGCATCAGAGCAAACCTCTGCAATTACTGCTGAGTCAAGCCAAGCAATTCGTAACCAGCAAGCACAAGTAGAACAAGCAGCTACGGCAACCACTGAAATGAGCAGTACTTCACAAACAGTAAGTGGCAGTGCTCAACAAGCTCTAAGCGAAATTAAAAATGCCGATAAAGAAGCCGAACGCGTTAAAGGTATTTCAAACCAAAATAAAGCAACTATTGAGCAACTAGCACGCGAAGTAGATGATGCGTCGCAAGTTATAAATAAACTACACCAAGATAGCGCATCAATTGGTAGTATTTTAGATGTTATACGCGGTATTGCTGACCAAACTAACTTACTTGCACTTAATGCCGCTATTGAAGCTGCACGTGCGGGTGAATACGGCCGAGGCTTTGCCGTTGTAGCAGACGAAGTGCGCTCTTTAGCAAGCAAAACACAAGAGTCGACCCAAGAGATACAATCGATGATTGAATCGCTACAAACAGGCGCAGAGGCTGCTGTAACAGCAATGGGTAAAGGTAAGCAACGTGCGGTATCGTGTGTTGAACAAACAGACCTAGCAAGTAGCGCGCTTGACTCAATTACTTTTGCGGTTTCACAAGCGCATGATGTAAGTGAAGAAATATCAACAGCAGCACTAGAGCAACAACAAGTAGCGCAAGAGATTAGCGAACGTTTAGAGTCGATTGTAGCGATTGCAGAGCAAACTGCTGAAGGCGCAAACCAAACGAACATTTCAAGCTCTGAAGTTGCAAAACTTGCTGAAGAGCTACGTTTATCAGTAGACGAATTTAAAGTTTAATGTCAATTCACTTAATTAAATGATCTATTTTGAGGCTGGAAAAGCGTGTTGATAGCTAGGCAAAAAATTCGCTATTGAGTTGTTCTCGGCAATTGTTCCTGCATTGCTCTACCTTCTGCATCCATGCAGTCTTTTAATGCAGGTAGCAGCACGTTTAGCCCCGCAAAATGATTAAGTATTATTGCGGATTGGTATAAAACGCTTTATAGATAATAAAACCCCGTTAGCACTATGTGCTAACGGGGTTTTCTTTAGAGCATTAAAAAGTAAAGGTAGTTACTTTTGGCAATTTGAACAAAAAACGGTGCTACGCTGCCCCAGTCTTATTTCTTCTAACTCATTATCACACGTTAAACAGGGCTTTCCTTTTCGCCCATACACTAATAACTCTTGTGCAAAATAGCCTGGCTTACCATCACTTTGTGCAAAATCTTTAAGGGTTGTACCACCTTGAGTTATAGCGGCCGCAAGCGTGTCTTTTATTATTGGGATAAGCGCTTGATAGCGTTTAAGAGAAACCTTCCCAGCTTCGCGTTTTGGATGTATCCCTGCTTTAAACAATGACTCGTTAGCGTAAATATTTCCTACACCAACAACCACGGCGTTATCCATAATAAACTGTTTAACAGGTACTTTTTTATTGCGTGACTGCTCGTACACCCGCTTTGCAAAAAAATCATCAGTAAGAGGCTCAGGCCCAAGCTTTGAAAGCAACTTATGTACTTCGCCAGGCTCTTGCCATAAGCAGCAACCAAAACGGCGTGGATCGTTTAAGCGCAGCGCCTTATTATTTCCAAATACAAACTCTACATGGTCGTGCTTTTTTAAAGGCTCGCTTTTATCTACAACCCGTAAGTTGCCCGACATACCTAAATGTAAAATAGTGCTACCAAGCTCACAATGCAGTAATAAATATTTTGCACGGCGCTCAATACTAGTAACAGTTAACCCTTCTAGCTGGTAAACATCATCAGGTACAGGCCAGCGCATACTGGCATTATAAATATTGACCTTAGTTACAACCTGGTTTTTTATATGGGGGGTGATCCCCATACGGCTCACTTCTACCTCTGGTAATTCAGGCATTAATTAGACTCACTTTGTGAAAAATCAAAACTTGGAAACAACTGCTGTGCAGTACTTAAATCAAGAGCGAGTATTCGCTGGCTATTTTTTTCTAGCAAATAATATTGCCCAGATCCTTTATAAAGCAAGTAAACCCAAGGAAGGCTCTCGCCCGCAAGCTCAAAGGTGGCAACATATAAAGGTGAATTAGGATTAAAAACCACTGATTCATTTACACCCATTAGCTGCGCGTTTTGCCAATAGCTAACTAAATCTTTAAGTTGCTGCTCAGTTGCCTGCCAAATAAGCGGCGCATCTTTTTGTAGTGGTGTTGTTCGCCAGCTAGTACCTATACGTTCAATTTTTTGATCAACGAACTTAAGTGTTAATACAAAACTTTGCTCAGGAAGCACTGCTTGTAATGCTGGTTTATCCTCCCCTCCCAAAAATTGCTTATGCCAGCCATTTAAAAAGAAGATCATAATCAACATTGAAAAAATTATAACGTTGTTCCAACCTTTACGGCCCAGTCGCATATTTATACACCTAGTAAATTCAAGATTTTAAAGTGTAACTAAAACTTAATTGCACTGTCTATATGTTAAAGGGCGTAGACTTTGTTAGAATATCGGCAAATTTAAAGGAGTTCCGTCAATGTCTATGTATGTAGTGGGCCATAAAATCCCAGATTCAGATTCTATTTGTGGTGCAATTGCACTGGCTTATTTAAAAAACCAAATCGATGAGCCGGCAATACCAACTCGTCTTGGTGAAGTTTCACCAGAAACTCAATTTATCCTTGATAAATTTGGCTTCGAAGCACCTGAGCTTAAATTAAGCTACGCGGGCGAAGATGTGTATATTGTGGATCACACAGAAAAAACACAAGCACCTGATGATATCGACCAAGCCCGTGTTGTTGGCGTGGTAGATCACCATAAATTAGGTGACTTAACATCATCTACCCCGCTTGAATGCTGGATCCGTCCTGTTGGCTGTTCAAACACCATTATTAAAATGATGTACGATTTTTACAGCGTAGAAATCCCTAAGGACATCGCAGGTATTATGATGTGTGCAATTTTAAGCGACACCGTAATATTTAAATCACCTACATGTACCACTGCCGATATTAAATGTGTTGAAGCACTTGCTGAAATTGCGGGTGTTGAAGACTTTAAAGAACTAGGCATGGATATGTTCCGCGTTAAGTCTGCAGTAGAAGATACACCTGCACGTGACTTAGTTATGCGTGACTTTAAAGATTTCAACATGAACGGTAACCTAGTAGGTATTGGCCAACTAGAAGTAATCGACCTTGCTGTGTTTGACGATATTAAAGCTGACCTTGAAGCTGATATTGCAAAACTTAAAACTGAAGGTAATCGTCACTCTGTATTTTTACTGCTTACCGATATCATGAAAGAAGGCTCAGAGATGCTAATTGTATCTGACGATGCAAGCCTAGTTGAGCAGGCTTACGGCGTAAAACCAGAAAATGATAAAGTATGGTTAAACGGCGTATTAAGCCGTAAAAAGCAAGTAGTACCACCACTACAAGATGCGTTTGCTAAAGCCTAATAGCTTTACTAAATAACACTAAAAAGCCGATAGTGCATATGCATTATCGGCTTTTTGTTTTTAAGCTTACGCTTACAGTACCAAATCGCTAAATTAAGCGATTTATTAAAGATAAGAAAACGCTACAAACACAGCTCTCTAAAAGGCAATGTGGCTGCGCCTATCGACACTGGAAAATTATCAATATTAGACACCACCAGCTTAGGCATTGGGCGTTTGGCCCCTCGTCTAAATTGCGCGTAAACCTCTGTGCGGGCTATTACTTTTTCAGCCAGCTCTTTAGGTATATGGCCGCCAATAATAATCGCTTCTGCATCTAATAGCGCTGAGCAACAAGTTGCCACTAAATCAAACGAGTCTTGAACTTTAAATAGCCACTCTTCAACGCCTGGCCATTCTGGGTCAAAGTTATCGTGTAGGTCGTAAATTGAATTAACCGCAACGCCATTTTTTTTCAAAATACGTTTTAGTAACTCTAAATTAGGATGAGCATATAGCTTAGGCGGTAGCATATCGCCAAGCTCGCCAGCGTTACCGTAAGTACCACGCAGTACGTCGCCGTTATTAACTATACCGCCACCAAATGCGGCCGATACAAACATATATACAAAGTTTTTATATTCACGGCCAATACCTGCAACGCCCTCGCCTGCAGCTGCGCCTGTGGCGTCGTTAACCACCCAAGTAGGTAACTGAAAATGCTGCGATACAATATCGATAATATCAACTTGCGACCACTCTTCTAGCATATGGTGGGTATTCATTTTACCGTCCATAGAACTAAAAAAGCCTGAAATACCCACGCCCATACCCAGTATTTTATCGCTTGGAATATCGCGTTCTGCGCTTATATCATCCACCAGCTTTTGCGCGCATTTAAGCACGTTATTAATGCTCATATCCGACATTAGCTGCATGTGGGTGTAAACCACTTTGCCAGTAAAATCCATAACCGCAAGTGAAATGGCATCAAGCAAAATAGCTAAACCAAAGGTAAACCCGTAATCAGGGTTTAGCGCAATGCCAAACCCAGGTTTGCCTTTTTTATTAGGAATGAGCGTATCGGTTTGCACTATTACGCCGTGCTGGGTTAACGACTTAAGTAAACGCGAGACAGTTTGCTGCGGAATTCGGGTGGCGCTCACAATATGGCTTTGTGTTACGCATTGCTCCCAAAACACCACTTTAATAATATCACGCTCAATGTCTTGAAAAAGCTTATCGCCTTTTCCAAGCTCAAAACCTGAGCGTAATAAGTTACTGTTATTTAGCGAAAACATAGCTATTAACCCTAATAAAATTGGAGCACAAGATTACGTTAAACCACTATAAAGAACAAGTACGGCGCAGCGCCTACTCAATCACAATGACTCTAAAATCGTTAACGTTAGTGTTTGTTGGCCCAGTAATAATTAAATCATCAATGGCTTTAAAAAACTGATGGCTATTATGACCTTGTAACTGCGCTTGTAAGTTCTCGCCGGCGGCTTGTGCGCGAGCAATCGTACTGCTATCTATATACGCGCCAGCAACGTCTTTACTACCATCAACGCCGTCGGTATCGCACGCTATTGCGTAAATACCGGCTTCGCCATTTAGCGCATCAGCCAGTGCCATTAAATACTCTTGATTAGGGCCGCCATCGCCGTATACATCGGCAACAGTTACTGTAAGCTCGCCACCTGAGAACAACATAACGCGCTTACCTTGCGCTTTTTGCTCAAGAGCAATTTTAGCATGTGCGCGGGCAACGTCTTTTGCCTCTCCTTGAATATCGTATCCAAGTACTTGCGTATCCCAACCTTGATGCTGTGCTACATTTATTGCGCTATCAATGGCGTGCTGCGCATTAGCTACAATAAAGTGCTCTCCCACTGTATCGGCTGCACGCGCTTGCTCAGGTTTTAGTAAATGAGCTTCAATCTCGCTTATGACTGGCCAATTATACTTTTGTAAAATAGCCAGTGCATCAGCTTTAGTGCTGCCATCGCTAATAGTGGGGCCTGAGGCAATATCGCTTGGCTTATCGCCTACTACATCAGAAATAATCAGCGTTACATAATCCGATTCAGCCGCTTGCGCTAACTTACCGCCTTTAACAAGCGAGAGTTGTTTGCGCACAACATTAATTTCATCAACACTTGCACCACTTTTAAGTAAAAACTGATTAAGTGCCTGCTTTTGCGCAAACGGTACATCATCTACCGGTAAGCACATAAGCGACGAGCCACCACCTGATATAATAAACAAAATAGGAATATCGGCAGGGTTATTTTTTACAAGCTCTAACAGTGCTTTGCCTGCAGCTAAGCTGTTATCATCTGGTGTTGGATGGTTAGCGCTCAGTACTTTTATGCGCCCAGTATCGCCAGCACTTTCGTAGCCATAACGTGTCACTACAGCGCCAAAGCATTTATCACCATAAAAGCGATTGACCTCAGCGGCCATTTCTGCGGCCGCTTTACCTGCACCTACTACACATAAGCCATTGCTGGCATCTATATTTTTTAAGTACTTGCTCATGCAAGCACTCGGTTTACAGGCATTTACCGCAGTGGTAAATAAATCGATTAAAAACGACTTGTTAGCATCCATTAGTCAAAGCTCACGAAAAAATTGAAGGAATAGCAAGGCACATTAATATCATCACTACAAACATGCTCAGCAGCATAACGATATCTTTACCGGTTAAAATAGAGTTTGAGGTTGTCTCAGCGTTTTGCGCTTTAGCGACTTCGTTTACTTCACGCGGAATAACGCGGCTGGTTACATAAATAATAATTGCAGTGCTTACAAAGCCAATAAAGTTCCACCAAAACCAAAATACATCAGGCGCAAATATCGACACAAACAAGTTAATTAGTACACCACTAATTAAACCTATATTTGCATGTAGTGCTGCACTTCGCTTACTTAACACTGCGATTAAAAATACCGCGAGTATTGGGCCATAAAATAGTGAGCCCACTTTGTTAATTGCTTCAATAATCGTGGGCGCTATGTCACCAGCAAAAAGTGATAACACAAGAGTAATTGCGCCCCACGCTAAGCCTAAGTACTTAGCCAGTTTTAAATACGTTGGTTGGTCTAGCTCTTTATTAGAAATACGGCTGTAATCTTCAATACTGACCGCCGAAAGCGAGTTAATAGCTGAGCTAAGTGACGACATAGCCGCCGATAAAATAGCTACAACTAATAAACCAATTAGGCCATGCGGCAAGTAATCTAAAATAAATATTGGCATCATCCAATCTGGGTTATCGGCTGGAATTTTTGCTAAAAAGTCAGGATTAGTCATAGCCAGTGTGCCTACAATTAAACCCGACACACAATATAAAATAGTAATAGGAAAACGCACGACCCCGTTGGCTAAAATCATGTAGCGCAAGTTTTTAGGATCTTTTGCACTAAGCGCACGCTGTGCTTGTGTTTGGTCACACCCGTAGTACGAAGCGTAAAGTACCACACCACCAAAAATCATAGGTAAAAAGCCAAAGCCGTCACCACTAAAGCCAAACGAATCAAGCTTTATAGCTTCTAATCGGCTCGAATCAACATTAGCAATAAAGGTATCAACACCACCTAAGTGATAAAGCCCAAAGCCAATACAGGCAATGGTACCCAGTACAATGATGATCATTTGAATGGCATCACCATATACAACCGCTTTCATACCACCTTGTAGTGAATATAAAACAGTTATAACGCCGGTAAGCACAATGGCCTGCCACGCTTCTATGCCCATGGTGCCTTGTAAAATAAGCGATACGGCATAAATCATAATACCGGTGGCAAATGCGCGGCTAAACTGAAATACCACACTAATAAGCACACGGGTTGAGCGGCCAAAACGCATTTCTAAGTAATCGTAAATACTGACAATGCCGCTCTTATAAAGCTTAGGTAAAATAGTCGCTAAAATTAAAATCATCGCCAGCGGTACACCTAACTCATACGAGAGCCATTGCATACCACCGCCTTCACGCAAACCAACAAATGCAGGAGCCGAAATAAAGCTAATAGCCGAAAGCTGAGTGGCCATTACCGACAAAGCCAGCGGTTTCCACCCTAAGCTTTTGCCTCCTAAAAAGTAATCACTTTTATTGGTTTGTTCGCGTAGCATAAACCCCATTACCAATAAGGCACCAAGGTAGAGAGCAACTATTGAAAAATCTAATATATTCATAATTATTTCGCGTATTCAAAATAAGAAAACACAGCGCCTTCTCAAAAATAAAAAACCAAATTTGCTATTTGCTTACTTCTATAAAAGTAGCGTCAAAAAACAAGCCTATAGCTAACTTAGCTGAAAAATGCATCACAATGCAAAAAGCCTATTAACCAAAAAGTAGGTTAATAGGCATAAAGCATTTATTTAAAAGTCGTATTTAACTCTTAATGTAACGCGTCGTGGGAGAATTGGGCGACCTACAAAATACGGGTTATCTGACGTTTGACTATTACCTAAACGCGGCGAGCCTTCGGTTACACCATCAGAGTCAAACAAGTTAAATACCCCTACGCTTAAGCGTACTGTTTGCTCTGGTGCAATTTGCCAGTTATAACCTGCATCAAATCTAAATAAGTGAAATGAATCAAGCTCTACCGAGTTTGAGTCGTTAGCATAGTTTTTACCGGTAAAGTTGTGGTAAATCGATGCATCCCAGTTATCTGCGGTGTAACTAATAGATGAGTTAAATAATATTTTTGGTTTACGACGTAACTCGTTACCAATAATAGAAGGGTCTGAGTCAAACTCAGTAAATTCGTGGTCGGTGTAGGTCATGTTGGCATCAACAGCCCACTCGTCTGTAATATCGTAACGACCAGTAAGCTCCACACCCGTTGCTTTGGTCGATTGCATAACTGGCAGCTCTAATACGCCCCCGTTACCATCGTTTACAAAGTCTACGCTGCGTCTATCTTTTAAATCGGTTCTAAATAAAGCAATGCTACCGCTAAAGTCGTTATCAAAAAACTTAACACCTAGCTCACCTTGTTCAACAATTTCGGCTTCGTAGCTGGCAGGCTCGCCTAAATCGTTAAACTGAATACCTCTAATTTCTGGGAAGAAAAACCCGCGAGATGCATTAGCATATACATTTAAATTATCAGTTAAGCGATATAACGCCGCACCCGATACTGCAAATTCAGAGGTGTCTACTTCACCGTAAGTCATTACACCACTGCCCGTAGTGTTAACTTGTAAATTAGGGGCAAGCATTGGGTCATCAGAAATCTGAACTACTTGGCTGCCTTCACGGCTAATTTTGCCGTCAATTTCTTCATAACGTACACCAAAGTCGATAATCCAATCATCGCTTTCCATTTGATCCGCTATATAAAGTGCACGGCGCGTAGCGCTAATAGTTTGGTTAGTGTATGAAATACCAGGCCCACTAATGCCATTTTGTGTGTACTGAACAACATCGCCGTCGGCATTGGTGTACGTTAAATCCACCAGCTCAGGGTTATTGTTAAACTCCCCTAAGTAGGTGGTAATAACGTTATCGTCATCGGCTTCACTGTGTGAAAAAAACGTACCTACCGTAATATCATGGCTAAAATCGCCAACAAAAATACTTTTAATAACATTAAACTCGGCAGAAAAATCTTCTGCTGGGCGATCGCGGTCTAAAATACGGTTAGCAAATAGTAAGTCATCACTTGCAAGTGCCTGACCCGATGCGGTGTAAGTAAACGCTGCACCACTTGCATCGCCTAAACCACGGTTAGCTAAAAAGTCTTCTTGGCTCTCAGGGACGTTAATAATACCGTCGCCATCTAAAAATAGGTTAAATTCGTGCTGGTACTTTGCGTATTTGCTGCGCATGTTAATTGCAAAGTCGTTGGCTAGCTCTTTTTCAAATACAACTGAAATAGAACCACCTTTAGTAACCACACCATCGCTAATTGGCGATTCATGACGACCATTTGCAGTGTCATAGGTAAGGTTAGATACATTGGCAGTTTGTAGTGACTCCACTTCGCTGCCATCGTTACCACTTAAACGCTCGCGGCTATCGCCATCAAGCGGAATAGGAAGGTAAAACTGCGCTTGATCGTCAATGTATTGGCCATAAACCGTAAATGAGCCTGAGCCGTCATCAAATTCTTTACGAATATTACCGCGAAGCTGAGTACCTTTAGTCTCAAGTCCTGTATCTAACGGGCCCTCGTCGTAACGGTAAAAACCCGATAGCGCATAGTAAAGGCCATCTTCGTTAAGCGGCCCGCTTGTAGCAAAGTCTAAACGAGTACGCCCCTGATCAGATAGCTCCATTTGCACGGTACTTTGCGGATCATCACTGCCCGTTTTAGAAATGTAGTTAATAATACCCGCTACAGAGCCTTGGCCAAATAAGTTAGATACACCGCCACGTACAAACTCTACACGCTCAATGCCTAAGTCATTACGGTAGTAAACATCAAATGCCGACGAGTTTAAGCCAAAAACACTCAAACTAGGTGAACCATCATACGATAAAGGCGTAAACTGAAACTGACCCGACGAAGGCAAGCCCCTTACTTGTAGGTTTGTTGCAACCTCACCACCGCCCCCTTCTACTTTAATACCTGGGATGTAACGGAGTACATCTGCTTGGCTGCTTGATGAAAGCTTTACTAATTCGTCTTCGCTAATTGAGGTTACAGATTGTGGAGTATCTGAAATTACACGTCCTTTACTGGTACCAGAGACGATAATACGCTCAACGTTATTAGCTTTTTTTGCTGTATCTGGCGCAGACTCTTCTGCGGCAAACGCGCCCTGTGTGAGGCATAAAGATACAATAGAGGCGATCGTTGTTTTATTCACGGGTATTCTCCAATTGTGCTAGTTGTCTGTGTGTATTTACTTAGAGTGTGGCTAAGTAAAGTAGAAATAATCAAGATATACATGTTAGTTTTTTGTTACTTCGAACAGGATTTAAGCACAGAAAAAAAACATTTACAACCCATAATGAGTGCTTTAATATTATCCGAATTGAAAATAACACACAAAGAGCACCCAATATGACTACTATAAACAGCAGTAAAATTGATGCAGTCACTGCTGCATCACTTGCAGACCTTGCTACTAAAACACTTATAGCAAACGATTTAGGTGGCTATACAGTACCAACTCATGGCCTTTACCCGTTTCAATGGAACTGGGATTCAGCAATAACTGCGCTAGGTTGGATGAAGTCTGATGAGGGGCGTGCGTGGCAAGAAATTGATGTGTTATTTTCAGGTCAGTGGGATGACGGCATGGTGCCACATATCTTATTTCATAAAGATGCCGACACGTATTTCCCAGGTCCTGATGTGTGGGGCTCAGACAAAAAAATTAAAAGTACGTCTATTTCACAGCCACCCGTTGTGGCCACAGTAATGAAAGAAATGCTTGCAAGCGCACAAGATAAAACCCTTGCAGAGCAAAAAGTTAAGTCATTATTCTCAAAAGTTGTTGATTAC
Organism: Pseudoalteromonas sp. S3178; assembly: GCF_005886985.1. Taxonomy (NCBI): domain Bacteria; kingdom Pseudomonadati; phylum Pseudomonadota; class Gammaproteobacteria; order Alteromonadales; family Pseudoalteromonadaceae; genus Pseudoalteromonas; species Pseudoalteromonas sp. S3178. Next base: position 208,371 of record NZ_PNCW01000025.1, read on the forward strand.
CATTTATGGTGGTACAACGACCGCGATCCTGAAAATACAGGTTTAGTAGTGACTTACCATCCGTGGGAGTCGGGCATGGATAACAGCCCATCATGGGATGACGCGCTCCAAGCCGTGCCATGTGTTGATTGGGAGTACACTCGTCGTGATACAAGCCATGTAGATTCATCGCAGCGCCCACATAAAAGTGAGTACGACCGCTTTTTATACCTAGTAGACTTTTTTAAGCGTAACAACTTTGACAGCAAAGTGATTTACGAGACCAGCCCTTACAAAATGAACGACCTAGGTATTATTGCTATTTTACATCGTGCCACAAAAGATTTACTCGAAATGGGTGAACAACTTGGTTTAAGCGATGCACGCACTGATTATTTAGCCCAGCGTGCTGAGCTTACACAACAATCAATTAACACTTTGTGGTGTGAGCAGAGCCAGTATTTTTACTGTAAAGACGTGCTAACAAATAGCCTAGCTAAAGTTAAAACCTCAGCAGCACTATTAACTGTTTATGCTGGTTTAACATCTGACGAGCAAACTCAGATTATTAATACCGCAACTGAAGACTTTATTGAGTCTAGCCAATTTAGTGTGGCATCTACCCACCCTAAAGAAGAAAAGTACGAACCACAACGCTACTGGCGCGGCCCTATTTGGTTACACATTAACTGGATGATAGCCACAGGCCTAAAAGAAGCAGGCTTTGTGAAAACTGCTGAAAAAATTCAGGATGACACCCGCGACTTAGTGCTTAAATCGGGTTACTACGAATACTTTAACCCAGAAACTGGCGCAGGCTGTGGTGGTAAAGACTTCTCATGGACAGCAGCAATTGCACTGCATTGGCTACTTGATTAATAACTAAGGCAACATCATGAAACACACAATATGTTTTGGTGAAGTACTGGTTGATTTACTCTCAGATAAATTAAGTCAAAATAACAGCGAGCACGAAGCATTTACTAAATTTGCAGGTGGTGCACCTGCAAACGTAAGCGTAGCCATTGCAAAGCTAGGTGGTAACGCTTACTTTGCGGGCATGCTGAGCACCGACAGTTTTGGCAGTTTTTTACATAACGCTTTAAAAGAGCAAGGTGTAAAAACCCACTTTATGCGCTTTACAAACCAAGCTAAAACCGCCCTTGCGTTTGTATCGCTTGATAACGACGGCGACCGTACGTTTGAGTTTTACCGTGATAACACCGCCGACCTACACTTTAGTAATGATGACTTTAGCAGTGAATGGTTTGAGCAATGCGACATATTTCATATTTGCTCAAACACCTTAACCGACGAGCACATACGTAAAACAACTGCTTACGGTGTTGAGTTTGCCAAACAAAATAACGCGATTGTCAGTTTTGACATTAACTTGCGCCTAAACTTATGGCCAAGTAATGCCAACCCGCGAGAGCATATTTTACCCTTGCTAAAACACTGCTCTATTATTAAAGCCTCAAAAGAAGAACTTGAGTATTTAGCCGGTGAGCAAACGGGTGAAGAATTTATTGCCCACACACTTAATAACGGTTGTGAGTTATTTGTAGTAACTGATGCAGGCAATCCAATGCACTGGTATACCAAAAATGCCAAGCAAACGCTTATTCCAAAAAAAGTAACTATGGTTGATGCCACCGCCGCAGGTGATGCATTTGTAGGTGGGTTACTGTATCAGCTAGGCTTACAAAATTTAACGCCTGCAAGTTTTAACGGGCTTTGCGACAAACCCGATACGCTAACAACTATATTTGAATTTGCTTCGTTATGTGGTGCACATGCCGCATCTTACAAAGGAGCGTTTACCTCCTTACCTAACGAAAAATCGCTTAACGATTTTAGGAGCGCACTATGAGCCACACACCTGACAACTTTAAAAGCCGAGAGTTTTTAACGCAGCACATTGCCGATACACTGGCGTTTTATGAGCCAAACATTGACGATGAGCACGGCGGCTTTTACCAAAATTTTTCAGATAATGGTGAGGTGTTTGATAAGCAAACTCGCCATTTAGTAAGCTCTACCCGCTTTGTATTTAATTATGCACGCGCGTACCAAACCTTTAAAGACGAAAAGTACCTTACCCGTGTTAAATCGGGTATTGAGTTTATTCGTAAGCATCATTTTGTTGAGCAAACCGGTGGCTACAATTGGCTGTTAAAAGTAGCCGATGGTAAAGCCACGGTGCTTGATAACACAAACCACTGTTATGGTTTTGCATTTGTTATTTTAGCCTACAGCTGGGCCTACCGCGCAGGCGTTACAGAGGCACGTGAATACCTAAACGATACATTTCAAACAATGGAAACGCATTTTTGGGATGCCAAAGCGGGTTTATATAAAGATCAGCACAACAGTGACTTTACTCAGTGCGATGCGTATCGCGGGCAAAACGCCAATATGCATACGTGCGAAGCACTTATTGCCGCTTATGAAGCAACTCAAGATGAGCTATTTTTAAATCGCGCGCTCACACTTGCCGATAACATGGTTAATCGCCAAGCTAATTTAATGGGTGGGCTTATTTGGGAACACTACGATATAAACTGGCAGGTTGATTTAGAGTACAACAAAAACGACCCTAAAAATTTATTTCGCCCGTGGGGTTTTCAACCTGGTCACCAAACCGAGTGGTCAAAATTGCTGATGTTTTTAAATAAGCATAAGCCACAAGCTTGGCTTGTAGAGCGAGCTAAAGCCTTATTTGATAACTCAATAGATGTTGCGTGGGATAAACAACACGGCGGTATTTGTTATGGATTTGCGCCAGATAAAAGCATATGTGATGACGACAAGTACTTTTGGGTACAAGCCGAAACACTGTGTTGTGCAGCGTACCTTTATGAAACCACAGGTGATGAAAAATACCAGCAATGGTATGACAAAATTTGGCAGTATTCATGGCAGCACTTAGTTGATCATCAATACGGTGCGTGGTTTAGAATTTTAACCGTAGATAACAAAAAAATGGATACCGAAAAAAGCCCTATTGGTAAAACTGATTACCACACTATGGGTGCCTGCTTTGATGTGTTGGCGTTATTAAAATAACAAAAAAGTAGTTATATTTTGTTGTGTAGACCTTTTAACCGCCACTTTGGCGGTTTTTTTTGCCTAATTGCTAGGGCGTGTTGATCTTTGCGGATTGAAATTTGTTCAATCTAGGGGCGATTAAATCGCGGCGCGAGGTTTGTAACCTAGTGGGCTAAGTAAAAACCGAGCAACAAAGAGTTTATCGCCCCTAGGCAGAACCCGAAGGGCAGCGCATGTTTGGCATTTATGCTGCGTTATCGCCTATTTATGTGGAATAACCACACTTCATAAGCTCTGCCTTGCCTTAAAACCAAACATACTGCTGCAAATTCAACTATCAA